>CAYRXM010000027.1:0-39286 GCA_964428175.1 uncultured Anaerolineae bacterium | reverse complement strand
TCGACGCGCGCACAATCGATGTCGAACAGACCGAGGTGCAGCCCGGCAGCGACAGGCCGCTCTATTTCAGCTTTCTTTCGGCCCAGGCCCCAGACGACGCGGCGCTGCGCTGCCCGCCTTTTTTGCGCACGCCGCCCAACCCGGTCTATCCGGTGCCGCCCGAGTACCGCTTTGACTGGCGGCCGCAGCTGCCCTGCTACAGCATTTACACCAACGAGCAGATGCACCGGGTGATGCGCGAGCACCTGGACGACTCGCTGGTCACGCCGGGGGCCATCGAAGCGGCCGGGCCGCGCTACTGCCCCTCGTTCGAGGAAAAGCTGATCCGCTTTCCCGACAAGGAACGGCACCTCTTTTTCCTGGAACCGGAAGGCTGGCACACCGGCGAGGTCTACGTGCAGGGCCTGTTCACCGGCATGCCCGAAGCGGTGCAGCTCGCGGCGCTGCGCACCATCCCCGCGCTGCACGGGGTCGAGATTATGCGCCCCGGCTATGCCATCGAGTACGACGCCGTCACCGGCGGCCAATTCGACGGCGCGCTGGCTTCCCGGCTGGTCGAAGGGCTGTTCCACGCCGGGCAGGTCAACGGCACGTCCGGCTATGAGGAAGCGGCGGCGCAGGGCCTTTTGGCCGGGATCAATGCCGCGCTGTACGTGCAAGGCAAAGCGCCGCTGGTCGTTCGCCGCGACCAGGCCTACCTGGGCGTGATGGCCGACGACCTGGCCACCAAGTCGCACATTGAGCCGTATCGCATGTTCACCTCGCGCGCCGAGTACCGCCTGCTGCTGCGCCAGGACAACGCCGACCTGCGCCTGACGCCGCTCGGCTACCAGATCGGCCTGATCGACCGCGCGCGCTATGAGGCGGTGCTGCGCAAACAGGCGCAGATCGAGCAAGAGCTGGCCCGCCTGGAGCAGACCTGGCTGCGCCCCGGCGCGGAGGTCAACGCCGCACTCGAAGCGCTGGGACTGGCTCCCATCGACGATGGCGCCAACGCGCTGGCGGCGCTGCGCTGGCACGGGGCCACCTACCGGCTGATCGAGCAGGTCGCCCCGCCGCCCGCCCCGCTGCCCGGCGAGGTGTGCGAGCAGATCGAGATCGAGGCGCATTACGCCGGTTATATCGAGCGGCAGCAGATGGAAGTGGAGCGGGCGCGACGGCTGGAAGACCGGCGCATCCCGGCCCGGTTCGATTATGCCGCCCTGCCCGGCCTGCGCAACGAGGCCCGCGAGCAGCTCGGACACTATCGCCCGCTAACCGTCGGCCAGGCCGCGCGCCTCTCCGGCGTCACCCCGGCCGATGTGACGATATTGTTGGTGTATTTGGAAAGAAATGGAAGACACGGGGCATAACGCGCATTACGTATTACGCATCACGCATTACGTAACGCCCCCCGAACCAATCTAGATCAAATGAGGCTGCTATGATTTCCGAAACCATTAACCGCATCAAAAGCAACATCCAGACCGTCATCGTCGGCAAGGACGAGGTGATCGAACTGCTGACGGTCGCCCTGCTCTGCGAAGGCCACGTGCTGCTGGAAGACGTGCCCGGCATCGGCAAGACGACGCTGGCCAAGGCGATGGCCGCGTCGCTGGGCTGCACCTTTCGCCGCATCCAGTTCACGCCCGACCTGCTGCCCTCCGACGTGACCGGCATTTACTATTTCAACCAAAAAGCGCAGGAATTCGAGTTCCGCGCCGGTCCGGTGATGGCCCAGATCGTGCTGGCCGACGAGATCAACCGCGCCACGCCGCGCACCCAGTCGGCGCTGCTGGAGGCGATGCAGGAACGCCAGGTCACCGTCGATGTGAGCACGCTGGCCCTGCCGCGCCCTTTTTTGGTGCTGGCCACGCAAAACCCCATCGAACTGGAGGGCACTTTTCCCCTGCCGGAGGCGCAGATCGACCGCTTTTTGCTCAAGGTCAAGCTCGGCTACCCGACCGAGCAAGAAGAGAACGACATTTTGCTGCGCTTTGAGCGCAGCGACCCGCTGGAAAATCTGCAATCGGTGACCAACCCCGACGAACTGCTCCAGATGCAGGCCCGGGTGCGTGAGGTGCGCGTCGAAGACTCGGTGCGCGACTATGCCGTGCGAGTCGTTCGCGCCACCCGCGAACACCAGTCGGTAGCGCTGGGGGCCAGCCCACGCGGGACGATATCCCTCTATCGCACCGCCCAGGCCCGCGCGGCGATCCGCGGGCGCGATTTCGTGCTCCCCGACGACATCAAGGCGCTGGCGCCGGCCGTGCTCACCCACCGCGTGATCATCAACCCGCAGACGCGCCTGCGCGGACGCACGCCCGAAGAAGTGATCAGCGAAGTGATCGATCAGGTGGCCGCGCCGGTGGAGATGCTCTAAGGTGACTCAGGCAGAAACCCGGACACGGAATGGCGAGGGGCATACCGGCACGCCCGAAGAGCAAGAACTGCTGCTCGCCGGAGACAGCGACCGGAATGGACGCCGCGACGATTTCACCCTGTTCAACGACGCCTGGATCGCGTTGGCTCTGCTGTGCGTCCTGATCGGCGTACTGGCCAAACAGGTGGGGCTGTCGCTGCTGGGCATGCTGCTGATCACCGTGCTGCCCGCCGCCCGGCTGTGGAACCACCTGTCGCTGCGCCGCGTGCTGTACGCGCGCCGGCTAGACCCGCGCCGCGCATTCGCCGGCGAAACCGTCGATCTGACCCTGACCGTCGAAAACCGCAAGCTGCTGCCGCTGGGCTGGCTGATCGTCGAAGACGAGTGGCCCGAAGACCTGCCGCTGGTCGAAAAAATGCAAGACCTGCACCCGCTGATGCCGGGACGGATGACGCTCAAAAACAGCCTCTCACTGCGCTGGTATGAGCGCGTGCGCCTGCATTACAAGGTTCACTGCCAGCAGCGCGGCTTTTTCCGGCTTGGCCCGGCGCGGATGACCGGCGGCGACATTTTTGGCATTTTCAAGCAGCAGTACCTTTTTCCGCACCTCGATTGGCTGATCGTCTACCCCAGGGTACTGCCGGTCGAGCAATTGGGACTGCCGCCCAAGAACCCCTTTGGCGAAACCCGTTCGCGCGAGCGCATCTTTGAGGACCCCTCACGCACCGTCGGCGTGCGCGATCACACCAGCAGCGACGGGTTCCGCCACATCCACTGGAAGGCGACGGCGCGCCGGCAAGACCTGCAAGTCAAGGTCTACGAGCCGACCAGCTCGTTCACGCTGATGGTTTTCCTCAACGTGGCCACGCTGGAGCGCTATTGGATGGGCACCATCCCTGATTTGCTGGAGCGCTGCATCAGCGTCGCCGCCTCGGTGAGCAGCTATGCCGTCGATCAAAAATGGGTCACCGGGTTGATCGCCAACGGCTCCGTCCCCCACTCCGACCAGCCGATCAAGGTACTGCCGGGGCGCAATCCGCAGCAGCTCACCCGCATCCTGGAGGCGCTGGCCGCCGTGCGCCCGGTGGCATCGCTGAATATCGAGCAGCTGCTGACCCGCCAAAGCCCGCGCCTGTCCTGGGGCGCGACGCTGGTGGTGGTCACCGGCATCGTCAGCGAAGAACTCGGCAGCACGCTGCTGCGCCTGCACCGCGCCGGGCGACGGCTGGTGCTGATTTCGCTGGCCCAAGAACCGCCCGATCCCCTGCTCAGCGAGCAGATTTTGACCTACCACCTGCCCGACGCCGCTTCGGCATATTATCCACTGCAAACGACGGCCATCCAGCAGATCGACGACGTGTACCGCCGCGACGGTGTACTCGCTGCGCGAGAGGCCGCGTCCGGCGCAGCCGGGCCGGGTTCCACGCCGCTGCCGGAGGAGGCCATATGAGCGAGCAAGAGCGCACATTCTGGCAAAGCCTGACCACGCTCGACCTGAAAGACATCGACTGGGTCAAGGAACTGCTCTACCTCGCCCTGGCCGCGACCGAAGCGTGCCTCGTCTACCCGTGGTACCTGATGCTCAATCAGTTGGCCGAAAATCAGGAGCGGGCTATGTCGCTGCTGGCCATGCTCGCGCTGATGCTGACGCCCTACCTGCTGGCCAGCCTGCTCAACCGCAGCGCGCTCACCGCCGACCGCAAGCAGGCCACCGTCGCCGGGCTGATGCTGCTGACAGCCCTGATCATCGTGCGGTTGAGCATTTACGGTGACTATGGCCTGTTTGACCTGGGCTGGTTTATGAGTCTGGCCGACCGGCTGTTCGGCGTCCTCACCGCCTTCCCACCCGACCTGGTGGTGGTCGGCGTGGTCTTTGTCGCCTGGTGGCGGGGCATCGTCCTCAGCCGGCAGGACTATGACACGCGCCAGGTGGGCTTTCATTTCAGGTTCGGCATCGTCGCGCTGATGGTCTATTTTGTCATCACCATCCTGGGGCTGCGCGAAACCATCACCATCACCATCATCGGTTATTTCTTTTTCGGACTGATCACTATCGCCCTGGCGCGCGTGCTCGAAGTCGGCGGCATCCACAGCAGTTCGCTGGGCAGCAAGCAGTGGGTCGCCATCCTGGTCGGCGCGTCGACGGGCAGCCTGGGGCTGGCCTTGCTCATCGCGGCGCTTTTTTCCCGCCAAATCCTCGGCGCGCTGCTGGAGCGATTCCGCAACGTCTGGGAATTTCTCGCCCAAATCGCCTGGTACATCGTCGGCGCGATATTGTACCTGTTCTTTCCGCTGGTGGAATGGATCATCGACCTGCTCCAGCAGCTGGATCGAACCGGTATGGGCTTTGGCGAGCAGGTTTCCGGGTCGCCGCTGGAAAACCCGCTGCTGGGTCAGGAATTTGAGGAATACCAACGCATACTGCCGTATTGCAACACCATCTTGATGGTGATTTTGCTGGTCGGCGGGCTGCTGCTGATCACACGGCTGATCCGGCGGATATTGGCCCAACAAGAACAAGACCAGGAAATCGAGCGCGAATCGGTATGGTCGCTGAAAGGCTTTATCGACGACCTGCGCAACAACCTGCGCCAGGGGCTGGATAACCTGCGCGCCTTTATGGATCAATTCGGCGACCGCAAAAAACGCTCGGCGGCATCGATCCGCAAAATCTATGCCAGCATGATCGACCTGGCCCAGGAAGCCGGCTATGGGCGCCGCCCGGCGGTCACGCCTTACGAACATCGCGAGACACTGTATCACGCATTTCCGGGCGGGCAAGAAGCGGTCGACGCGATCACCGAGGCCTATGTTCGCGTGCATTACGGCCAGGTGCCCGACTCGCGCGAAGAAATGCAAGCGATCGTCCGCCACTGGGAAACGGTGCAGCAGCTGGTTATGGTCAAAGAACAGGCGGGCGAGAACGGTTCGCATACCGCTTGACAGACGAGCCAGAGTAGGGCCAACGCCCGCATCCAAATGGATGAAAATTGAGGAGTGGAGGACGCCTTGTTGTTCCACAATGTCGTACCAAACCCGGCACACGTGGGCGTGTGCCGCTCCTCAGGGGAATCTATTTTCAGGTCAGGATTATGATGCACAGGAGACACCATGCAAATAACCCGAGAACAGGCCTGGAGCCTGTTAACCGAATACACGCACAACCCCAACCTGATCAAGCACGCTCTGGCCGTCGAGGCGGCCATGCGCGCCTACGCCCGCCATTTCGGCGAGGATGAGGAACGTTGGGGCATCGTCGGGCTGATCCACGATTTCGATTACGAGCAATTCCCGTCGATGAACGGCGACCTGCCGCGCGATCAATGGCACACCTATGCCGGGGCGCGCATCTTGCGCGAGCGCGGCTGGCCGGAAGAGATGGTGCAGGACGTGCTTTCACACGCCAGTTACGTGCCGGACGCGCCGCGCGACACCCTGCTGCGCAAGGCCCTCTTTGCCGTCGACGAACTGACCGGGCTGATCATCGCCGTGGCGCTGGTGCGCCCCAGCAAAAACATCGGCGACGTGACGCTCAAGTCGGTGAAAAACAAGTGGAAAGACAAGGCATTCGCCGCCGGCGTCAACCGCCAGGACGTGGAAGAAGGCGCGGCAGCATTGGGCGTCGATCTCGGCGCGCACATCGATATTGTGATCCGGGCGCTCCAGGGCATCGCCGCTGAACTCGAACTCGACGGCCGGCTGGCCGGGTGAGATATGCTGATGTTTGAGCGCATCCGTGCCTGGTTGAGCGACAAATGGGCGGCGATTGGGGCCGGCGGCGAGCGTCACTGCCCCGCGTGCGGTGCGGAGGTCAGCGCGTCGGCGCGAACCTGCTTTATGTGCGGCGCCGACCTGCCCACGCGCAAGCGGCAGACGGCCGGCGTCCACCTGCCACGCCTCGAACGCCGGGGCGGCGCAGCCGATGGACTGGCCTGCCCGCACTGTGGTGCGCCGGTATCGCGCACGGCCAAAGTCTGCTCGACGTGCGAAAAGCCCATCGAACGGCGGACGCACAAGACGACAGACAATTCCATCTTGACCGTCGCTCAAGAGACCGTTGCCGGCAAGCGCCACGCGCGCCGCACGTGCCCCGCTTGCGGCGGGCGCATCGACGAACAGATCGAAATCTGCCCGATGTGCGGGCTGGACCTCAAACGCGCCGTGATCGACCAGGCCGTGCAGGAACGGGCCGCGCAGGAACGGGGCAGCGACGCTTCCGGCGAAGCGGAATCCGCCGCGATGCAAGAACGCCCGGTCGCCCGGATCGTCGAGCAAGAAGATCAGTGGGTGTGCTCGTGCTGCGGCGCGGCGGCCACGCCGCAGTCCGAACGCTGCACGATCTGCGGCGCGACCTTTGTCGAGGCAAAAGCCGAACCCGAATGTGCAGTCGAGCCGGCCGCGTCGCTCAAACCGTGGTATCGCAAGGTGTGGGTGTGGATGACGGTGCTCGCCATCCTGGGTCTGGCTATCGCCGGACGGGTGTACCTGCCGCAGCTTGTGGCCGTGATCGCCCCGCCCGACACGACCAACGCCACGCCGACGCGCAAGGTCGTCGCCGCGGCGAATGGTGGCACCGCCACGCCGACCCTAACGGCCACACTGACGCGCACGCCAACCCAGACGGCAACGCCAACCCGCACCCCAACTGCTACCGCAACCCCCACACCGACGCCCACGCCTACGCCGGTTATTCACGTTGTACAGCCCGGACAAACACTGTACGGCGTCGCGCGGCTGTATGGGGTGACAGTCAGCGCGTTGAGCCAGGCCAACGGGCTGACCCTGATGAGCTATCTACGCCCCGGTGACGAGTTGATCATCCCGCTCGATCCCGATCTGGCGACGCCGCTGCCGGCCTCGCAGGCCTTGCACATCGTCCAGGCCGGCGAAAAACTCAGCGACCTGGCCCGCCGCTACAATGTCAGCGAAGAGCGCATCCGCGAAGCCAACGGTATGGGCGCAAACGACCAGATCACTGCCGGCGACCGCATCCTCATCCCGGTGAATCCCACCGCCACCCCCCCGCCGACGCCCACTGCGGCCCCCACGTCGACGCCGGGGCCGCGCTACGCCGCGCCCAGCCTGACCTACCCGGCGCAAGACGCCCGCTTTGACGGCGACGAACAAAATATCGTCTTGCAGTGGGCATCGGTGGGCGTACTTGAAGAAGACGAGTGGTATGCCGTTTACCTGCGCTACCTGGGCGAACGCACCAGCGAGCGCCCCAGTGAGGCGACCATGTACACGCGCGCGACCTCGTGGCGCGTGCCCGCCGAGTGGCGCCCGGATGCCGGCGCGACAGAGTGGCGCTTTCAATGGCACGTCAGCATAGTGCGCAGCCAGGACGGGCAGGCCACCGAGGCCACACTCAGCCCGTTGAGCCAGATCCGTCGCTTTGAGTGGCGATGACCGCCAACACGCTTTCCGCACGCGACACCGATCGTGGTGGGCATGCTTTGCTGATCACCCTGGTTGCAATCTCGTATGCAATCACTTTTTTCGGCGGCTATGCCGCATTGACACCTCTGAAAACAGTGTTGCTCCTGACACTGGGCATCCTTTACCTGCTGCTCGGCGTCTGGGCAGACCACATCTGTTACCGGTATGGCCAAGCGGTGTTTTCAGTGGGATACCTGACGCTGCTCACCCTGATCGGCACGGCGATCCTCTACCTCAGCGGCGGTCAGGCCTGGCTGATCACGCTGCCCATGGTGGGACAAAGTATCGAGTTGCTGCCTCATCGATGGGCAGCACCGGCCTGCGCGCTGAACCTGATTGCCGTCGCCGCGATCAATACCCTGCTCCTGGCTCAAGCGCCAGATATACCCGGCCCTTTGTGGCAGGCCATCTTGCAGGCCACCGCCCAGTACGCGCTTGCCTTTGCCTTTGTAATCCTTTTCACCCAAATCGCCGTGCGAGAGCGTGTCGCGCGCACCGAGGTCGAACGGCTGGCCGCCGAGTTGGGCAAGGCCAACGCCCAGCTACGCGAATACGCCGCCCAGATCGAAGAACTGGCCACAATCAAGGAGCGCAACCGCCTGGCACGCGAGATCCACGACGGGCTGGGACACTATTTGACCGCCATTCACATGCAAATCCAGGCTGGGCGGGCCGTGCTCGACCACGATCGCGACAAGGCGCTCGATGCGATGGATAAGGCACAAGCGCTGACCCAGCAAAGCCTGTCCGAAATTCGCCGCTCGGTGGCCGCGCTGCGCGCATCACCGCTCGATCATCAATCGCTGCCCGAGGCGATCCTGGAACTGGTCGACGAATGTCGCACCGCCAGCATTGCCACCGACTGTCACCTCCTCGGCCAGGCCCGACCGCTGGCGCCGCAGATCAGCCTGACCCTGTATCGCGCCGCGCAAGAAGGGCTGACCAACATCCGCAAGCACGCCCAGGCGTCGAGCGCCCAAGTTGTGCTGGATTATCAAGACAATGCACTGGTTAAATTGACGATACAGGACTTTGGCGTGGGTGCTATAGACACACAGGGCGGCTATGGTTTGCTGGGCATCCACGAACGGATCAAACTGCTCGGCGGCGAGATGCGCATCGAAACGGCCCCGGGGCAGGGATTCCGGCTGGAAGTGGAGGTGCCACAATGATCCGAGCGCACAACCCGGAGCGAGCCATTCGCATCCTGCTGGTCGACGATCAGGCCCTCTTTCGCGAGGGACTGCGCACGCTGCTCTCGGTGCAGCCAGGCCTTCAAGTGGTCGGCGAAGCGGGCAATGGAGAGCAAGCGCTTGAACAAACCCGCGCCCTCTGCCCCGACGTGGTGCTGATGGACCTGCGCATGCCCATCCTCGATGGCGTCGCCGCGACACGGCAAATCAAACATAGCTGCCCAAACAGCAAGGTGATTGTGCTCACCACCTTTGACGACGACGAGTACATCTTTGACGGGCTGCGCGCGGGTGCAGTGGGCTATCTGCTCAAGGATACGTCGTCGGACACGCTGATCGAGGCCATCCACGCTGCCGCGCGCGGCGAGTCGGTGCTCCAGCCGTCGGTGGCAGCCAAGGTAGTGGCCCAATTTGCCCGCCTCGCCGGGCAGGTACATTCACCCCAGGAAGCATTGAGCGAGCCTCTTTCCGACCGCGAACTGGAGGTACTGCGCCTGGTCGCCCGCGGGCAAAGCAACCGCGAAATCGCCGAAACGCTGTTCATCACCCAGGGCACGGTCAAGAACCACATCACCAGCATCCTCAGCAAGCTCGACGTCCGCGACCGCACCCAGGCGGCGATCAAGGCGCGCGAGTTGGGACTGGCCTAGGAGACCGCTGAAAAACCCAGCCTCACGCAAAGGCGCTAAGCCGCAAAGCACTGCAAAATATTTAAGAATTTCTTTCTTTTGTGCTATTCTTGGCGTTCTTGGCGGCTTTGCACGAGAATTGCCACTTTTTCAGCACGCTCCTAGGAAGCCTGTGACCGGTCATAGTCCCCGCTATGACCTCTATTCCCCCCTCCGGCACATCCACCCTGCACGCACATGTGATATGATAAACAGGGGCACAGCGCACCACATCCCTACCAGAAGTTGAAATTGTCACACAGGATGCAAAGGAGGAAATATGTCTACCCCCAACCTAACCCGTCGAGAGTTCCTTGCCGGCGCGATGGCTGCCGCCGCCGGATTGCTGGCAGGATGTGGACAAATCCAAACACCGGCGGCCATCCGCCGGCCAGAGATCATCCACTTTTATCCAGATGCGCCGAGCAGGGTCGTGCATACCCATCACCCCACAGTGTGGACCGGAGAGCCGCAGGGCCGTCTGGGAGACGACGATCTGCTGTCGACGCCGGCGCTGCGCGAAATGCTCGACGCCTCAATCGTCGCCCTCACCGGTCTGGACGATGCCCATCAAGCCTGGGCTGCGCTGTTCAGCCCAGACGAACGCATCGCGATCAAGGTCTGCACCTTTGGCTGCGGCCGCGGCAGCACCGAAATCTCCACCCACGTTCCCCTGGCCCTGGCCATCGCCGACTGCCTGCAAGATGTCGGCGTCCCGGCAGAGCAGATCACCATCTTTGATCGAAACAATGCCGAACTCAAAGGGGGCGGTTTTACCATCAATCGCAACAAACCCGGCGTGCGCTGCCATGGCACCGGCTACACGGCAGGCTGGCAGTTGATGGGCGAAGGGATCAAACTGGCCGACGTCCTGCTCGAATGCGATGCGCTGATCAACGTCCCGCTGCTCAAGGCGCACGGCATCGGTGGGATGACGTTCGCCATGAAAAGCCACTATGGCACGTTCAACAGGCCGCAAGACTTTCATCAGGGCAAAATTGGAACGGCCATCGCCGAACTGAACGCGCTGGAGCCAATCAAGAACCGCACACGCTTGATCGTCGGCGACGTGCTGGTCGCTTCCACCTCGGCACACGCATCGGCCCCCTACTGGACGCTCGACGTTGTGGGCGATTCAATCCTGATGAGCTTTGACCCGGTGGCCCACGACACGGTGGGTCTGCAAGTGCTTCATCAATTCATCGACGCCAGAAGCGGCTACAAACCGGCGACCAACATGGCCAAGCAGTGGCTCAAAAAGGCCGCCGACCTGGATGTAGGCACCAACGATCCGGCGCAGATCGACCTGATCGAAGTGAATCTGGGTTAACTCGGAACGAGGTTATGATGCGTGGATTTCTGCTCGGACTCGCCAACGGCACCTCTTGCCTGGCCTTTTGCGCGCCGGTTTTGGTGCCCTTTTTACTGATTGAAAACCGCAGCGTGCAGGAGAACCTGGTCACGCTGCTCAAATTCCTGGGCGGGCGGCTGATCGGCTACCTGATCTTTGGGCTGCTGGCCTGGATCGCCGGCTGGCTGATTGGCGGGCTGGCCGTCTATCAAGGCTTGCTCTACGGCGGGGCATACATCGGCTTTTCGGCGCTGCTGATCGCTGGGGTGGTGATCAGACCGCGCAGGCACACCTGCGCTGTAAACCGCCCACCGAAATGGGTTGCCGGCTGGACGGCCTTACTGCCCGTCGTCATGGGCCTTTTGGCCGGACTCAAGCTCTGCCCACCGATGCTGCTCGCCTTCACCGGCGCGGCCAATACAGGCAGCCTGCTCGACAGCCTGGCTTTTTTCATCGCCTTTTTCGCCGGCACGTGCGTCTATTTCATCCCCATCGTCTTTGTCGGCGCATTCAGGCACATCAACGCGCCTGAGCGCGTTGACGCGCTACCGATCGTCGGCCGCTTTACGGCGGTGATGATCGCCGCGTATTACATCCTATCCGGTTTTTTGATGCTTACAGGAGGAATTCGTCAATTATGACCGCAACGACCAGAATCCCGCACCCGCTCAAACTCGAATGGTGGCAGGCCGCCCTGCTCGCGCTGCCGATGCTGCTCCTTTCGGCAATGATGATGCTGGGCTCGAGCGGCGGCGGCACCGCGCTGCAAACCGCTTCGTGGGGCATCACCTGGGCGCTGCTGAACGTCTTTTTCTTTCTAATGCTGCTCACCGGCCACACGCACCGCTATCGCTCGATCCTGTTTGTGGCCGTCGCGGTAGGATTTGTGATCTCGTTTATCCCCAGCCTGATCGAGACGCGCGGCAGCATGGCACTCACCGAAACCAATATGCTCGAAGGCGAAACACCCTTTTGCCACCTGGTGATCCCGATGATCCTCATCCCCGCCGCACTGACCCGGACGATCATCTTTCCCGGCTCGCTGCTGGAAGGCTTTGCGCCGATCGTGGGGACGGTGGTGATCTGGTTCGGCGTATCACTGGCGTTGGGACGCGGCTGGTGCAGTTGGGGCTGCTTTTACGGCGGACTCGACGAAGGGTTTTCCTGCCTGTCCAAAAAAACGCGCATCAAGCACATCGACCGCCGCTGGACCTACCTGCCCTTTGCCGTGCTGCTGGTGATCGTGCTCACCTCGGCGCTGACCCTCTCGCCGACCTACTGCGAGTGGCTGTGCCCGTTCAAAGCAGTGACCGAGTTTGTTGCGGTCACCTCGCTCCTCGTCTTGATCCAGACGATCATTTTCGTCGCTCTCTTTGTGGGCACGGTGATCGTCCTGCCCATTCTGACCAAGCGCCGCGTACAGTGCGGGCTGTTCTGCCCCTTTGGCGCGATGCAGTCGTTCCTGAACAAGCTCAACATCTTTGAGATACGCATCGATATGAAAAAATGCATCAAATGTAACAAATGCGTCCGTTCCTGCCCAACCTTTTCGCTCGACGAGAACAGCCTGATCAGCGGCAAGCCGTCGATCACCTGCACCCGCTGCGGCCAGTGCGTCGACATTTGTCCCAAGAACGCCCTCTCGTACCACATCAAGGGCACGCCGGTCGGCTTGCGCCCCAACGTGGCGCGCGTGATGTTCATCTACCCGGCGTTTTTGCTGCTGGTCATCATAGGCGGCGGGATGATCGCCGACGGATTGTGGCGCATCTTGATGTTGGTCACAACAGGCAGTATGATTTAGGAGGCTGGCGCAATGGCAAAAGTAAAATCCGTTCTGGGATATCTAGTGGCTTTACTGGGCGTGCCGATCGTCCTCGCCACCTTTATGAGCATGTCCTTTTGGAGCGAGCTTTTGGTCGATGCAACCGGTATCACCATTTCGCCCTGGGTTACCGGCGGCGAGATAGCCCGCACGATCGAGCACGGCGCGTACCGCACCGAAATCCACCGGCCCGTGTTCGACGCGCTGGTCGGCCAGCGGCGCGAAGGCTTTGTCCAGGTTGACTGGACGCCGGCCGGAGCGCTTCCGGCTCAAATCGACCAGGAACTCGATCTCGATGGCGACGGTCAGGCCGACGCGCGCGTCCAGCTCGACACCCGGGCAGTGCAGGCCACACTGACGCCGCTTTCGCCCTGGGTGCTCGGACTGGAAGGCACCTACGCGTTGAACGACGGCATCACCATACGCATCCGGGTCGAGAATCGCCAATGAGCCGGACGATCATCTGAAACAAAAAGCCCCTCCTGGCCTCGTAAAGCCAAGAGGGGCTTTTTTCTGCTCCAACGCCACCTGCCCGGAATTGTTCTCGCGCCCGTTTCCGGGATGAAAACCACCCCAAGGCGGCGACTCGATCCTTGCTCAATCCCGGCGAATGGTGTACCCGTGGCGGCTGATGGTTCGAATATAGACCGGGTTTTCCATATCCGGCGGCTCCACTTTGGCGCGCAGGTTACGAATGTGCATGCGTACCAGCGCCGGGTCTCCGGTGCCTTCGGGATAGCCCCAGATTTCCTGCAGCAGCCGCTCGCTGGAAAAGACTTCGCCCGGATGCAGCATCAAATGGCGGAGCACTTCGAACTCGATCGGTGTCAGCAAACAGGTTTGCTCGGGGGTAGTCACTTCAAAAGTGTGCTGGTTGAGGGTCATACGCCCGGCCATCAAGACACCGTCTTCCTGTTGCTGCCCGGATTCTTCCTTGTTGAGTTGAGCGCGCCGCAAGACCGCCCTGACACGCAAGTCCAGCTCTTGAATGTCAAAAGGCTTGGTCAGATAATCGTCTGCTCCAGCCTCGAAACCTTCAATCTTGTCGTCCAGCATCACCTTGGCCGTGAGGAAAATGATCGGCAAAGTCGCCGTGTTCGGCTCGGCGCGCAGCCGCTTGCAAACTTCGATGCCGGTCATCCCGGGCATCATCACATCCAAAACAACAATATCTATTTCTTCATGCTGCGCCGCCGCAAGTGCGTCTCGACCGTTATGCGCTACGATTGTTTTGTGGCCTCGATTCTGCAAAAGACGATCAATGGTGTTTGCGACGTTTTTTTCATCATCGACAATCAGTATGCGAGCCATAGATCATCCCCTACCACCTCTCCAATGCCTGAGTTGGTTCTATTATAGTATTTTTCCCGTATTTTGACAACAAGATTATGGCGATGGGATTAGGCACCCCGGTTTGCCTTTTCCGGCAAAGCGAATACACTGGTCACCATACACTGTTTCGAAAGGAGAACCGACCATGCCCCCCACGCACGTTTTCGCCTACATTGGCACCTATACCGGCAAAGGCTCCGCCGGCATCTATGTCTACCGCCTGGACGGCGCATCCGGCGCACTCGAAATGGCCGCGCCCCCAGCCCAGGCCGCCAATCCCTCCTTCCTGGCCGTCGATCCGCAAAAGCGCTGCCTGTACGCGGTCGCCGAGCTGGGTGAATTTCATGGACATCCCGGCGGCGGCGTGAGCGCCTTTGCCATCGACGCCGGATCGGGCGCGTTGACCCCGCTCAACCAGCAGCCGTCGCATGGGAGCGCGCCCTGCCACCTCTGCGTCGACGCGAGTGGGCGCTATGTCCTGGTCGCCAATTACAGCAGCGGCACCGTGTCGATGCTGCCCATCGAGGCCGGCGGCGCGTTGGGCCGGGCAACCGAAATCATCCAGCACCACGGCGCGGGGCCGGACCCGCGACGGCAGGAAGGCCCGCACGCCCACTCGGTCACGCTCGATCCGGACAACCGGTTCGCCTTTGTCTGCGACCTGGGCCTGGACAAAATCATGGCCTACCGGCTCGACCTGGACAACGGCAGCCTGCCGCCGCACACCCCGCCCTGGGCCGCGACCGCTCCCGGCGCGGGGCCGCGCCATCTGGCGTTTCACCCCCACGGGCGAAACGCCTACGTGATCAACGAACTCGACTCAACCGTCACTGCCTATGCCTATGACCAGATGGATGGCACACTGTCGCCGCTGCAAACCGTGTCCACACTGCCGGCCGATTTCAGCGCGGCCAACACCTGCGCCGACGTACACGTCTCGCCGTGCGGCCGCTTTCTGTACGGCTCGAACCGCGGCCACGACAGCATTGCCATTTGGGGCATCGACGCCAATAACGGCGCGCTCACCCCGCTCGCACACACGCCAAGCGGGGGCAAAACGCCGCGCAATTTTGCCATCGACCCGAGCGGCACATTCCTGCTGGCAGCCAACCAGGACAGCGATAATGTCGTCGTCTTGCGCATCGACCCTGACACAGGCCGGCTCGCACCAACCGGGCACAGCATTGCCGTGTCGATGCCGGTATGCGTCAAGATGATCGCCCGGCCAGGTACGGACGAATAAGCGCCGGGCGCATTTGGACATAAAAGCCTGTAAAGCGATATTGACCTTATGCACGGGCTGTGATATACTTGCTCACAAAGGGGGAGAGGGTCCGATTCAGGTCAAAGGAAAGACCCATGCTGAACGCTCCGGTACTGGTACTGAATGCCAATTTCGAGCCACTCAATGTGTGCAACATCCAACGCGCATTGGGCCTGCTTTGGGTCGGCAAAGCCGAAATCCTCCAAAACGGTCGCGGGCCGATCTATACGATCTCGCAGACCTACGAGTGCCCTTCGGTGATCCGGCTCCAATATATGGTCCACCGCCCGCGGGCGCGCGTCCGGCTGAACAAGCGCGAGATTTTCCGCCGCGACGAATATCGCTGCCAGTATTGCGGCCGCCACTCGGCGCATCTGACCATCGACCACATAGTCCCCCGGCATCGCGGCGGGCAGTTTACGTGGGAAAACCTGGTCAGCGCCTGCCCGCCGTGCAACCGCTTCAAGGCCAACCGCACCCCACAGGAAGCAGGGATGACACTGTATAAACTGCCCACCGAACCCCCGGCCACGGCCATATACCTCTATGGGCGCTACCTCAAGAACAACGAAGAATGGGCCGAATACTTGAGCGGGTGGTAAAAAAAACGGCATGTACAAAAACGCCCGGACCGCCGGGCGTTTTTTAGTGGTAAAACGATGAACATTGTCATGATTGGCCCCTTTGGGCTGCACACCAAAAGCACAATGCGCGAGCGCGCCCTGTCGATGGCCCGCGCGCTCGCCGAACGCGGGCACCGGGTCACCATCCTCCTGCCGCCCTGGGACTGCCTGCAAGACAGCGGCCAAACCTGGCCGATCGACGGCGTGACAGTCGAAAACGTCCGCCTGCCCCCGCGCATCCCGGCAGTGTGGCACCTCTCCCTCGCCGCGCGCCTGGTGCATCGCGCACTGACCCTGCGCCCGCAAGTCATCCACTGCTTCAAGCCCAAAGCCTACGCCGGGCTGGCCGCCTGGATGCTCTGGCAGCGCAAAAAACTCGGCCTGACCGGCATCCGGTTGGTGGTCGACACCGACGATTGGGAAGGCCCCGGCGGCTGGAACGAACTCGAAAATTACAGCCGGGCACAAAAGCAGGTGTTCGCCTGGCAGGAACGCTGGGGGCTGCGTCACGCCGACGCGATCACCGTAGCCAGCCGGGCGCTGCAAACAATTGTCTGGAGCATGGGCGTGCCGCCGGGCAAGGTCTTTTACGCGCCCAACGCCGCTACGGCAGAACAAATTCCCGCCGCGCCGGCCCGTCCCGAACCATCGACGCCGCCCATCGTTCTGCACTATACCCGTTTTTTCGAATTCGGCCTCGAACGCCTGGCCGAGGTTTTCGCGTCGATCCACCGCGCCCGGCCCGACGCGCGCTTGATGATCGTCGGCAAGGGCCTGTTTGGCGAAGAAAACCGTTTTCTCGACCTCTGCCGGGCCGCCGGGCTAAACGACGAGATCGACTATCGCGGCTGGGTATCGCCCGAGACGCTGCCCGGCCTTTTTGCCCAGGCACACGTCGCCGTCTATCCCTTCGACGACACGCTGATCAATCGCACCAAGTGCGCGGCCAAACTGCGCGATCTGCTGGCCGCGGGCGTGCCCACAGTGGCCGATGCGGTGGGCGAAAACGCCGAAATGATCGTCAACGGGGTATCCGGGCTGCTCGTCCGGCCAGAAACCCCGCAGACCATGGTCGATGCCGTACTCGAACTGCTCGGCGACAGCCAGCGCCGCGCAGAGATGAGCCGCCAGGCGCACCGGCGGGCGGTCGAACACTTGAGCTGGTCACGCCTGATCGAACGAATCCTGACCGCATACGGCGGCTGACCACCGCCCTCAACACAAAAAGCCCCGCGCACTCGAGTGCGCGGGGCTTTTTTGCATTTGCCAGACGACGGTTACGGAATAGACAACCGCTGCCCGGCATAGATGACGTTGGGATTATAGATGTTGTTGGCCATCGCAATCGCCCACATGGTCGTGCCATAGCGCCGTGCGATGGAATAAAGCGTCTCGCCATACTGCACGACATGGGTGCGCGTGGGCGCCGGCGTTGGCACGGTCGTCGAGCCGGTTTGAATCACCAACCGCTGCCCGGCATAGATGCGCGAGGGATTGACGATGTTGTTGAGCGTCGCAATCGCCTGGACGGTAGTGCCGTAGCGCCGCGCAATCGAATACAACGTATCGCCGCGCTGCACGACATGAACGACCGTGGTGCCACTGGGTACTGGCGTGGCTGTCGCGCCGGGCACCGGAGTGGGCTGTCCACTGTCGCGCGGGATGATCAACTGCTGGCCCACATAAATTCTGGACGGATTGGTAATCTTGTTTAGGTGCGCCAGCGTTTCCACAGAAACACCGTATTGCCGGGCGATGGAATAAAGCGTCTCGCCCATTTTGACCACGTGGATCACCGTCTGTCCGGTTGGCAGCGGCGTCGCCGTCGGCGTCGATGTCGGAACCAGCGTTCCCGTTGGCGTCGGAGTCGGCGTCGTAGCGGTCGAGGTCGGTGTCGGCGTCAAGGTCGTTGTCGGCGTGGCGGTGGGATTGCTAGAGCCGCCAACCTGAATCTGGGCATTCTGACGGGTGGCGGTAATCTCGATACCATCGGAACGGGCCAGTTTGAGATCGGTAAACTGTACCAGGCCGGTGCCCTGCGCCTTGCCGCGAAAAGTGATTGTAAACAGCACGCCGCTGCCGCTCACCGGCGTATGCGGGGACATCTGCGAAACAACGCACAGAATCGCGCCCAAACTGTTATCGGCATTGTTCTGCTGGACAAAGTCGGCAGACAAAAAGTTGCCCAACGCCACCTGGACCCCTGCCACATTGGCATTGGCGTCGATCACCTCGAGCACAGCGGGGTCAAATCCGACCGCGGCCTGGTAGCCGTACAGGCTTTCCACACTCTGCACCTGCAAAGAGACGGTTGTCGTCTGGCCCACGGCGATGCTCTGTGTAGCCGGCGTCAACTGGGCGACTGTGGTCGCGGCCAGCGCCGAGGACAGCGGCAGGCCCAAGATCAACGCGACCGTGACAAATAGAGAAATCATGACAACCCTGGATTTGCGCATCATTTTCGACTCACTTTCTTTTTATGACAAAGAAACCAATGGTCACCCCTGCGGCGACGATCAAAAAGGCCGCGACAGCGACGAGCAGCCAGGCCGGATCGCCCCCCACCTGCACCTGGCTATGCTGGGACATAGCCTTGATGCTTTTGCCCGCAGTGTCGGCCAACGTAAAACGATCAATCCGAATTTGTGTGTTCGATGCTTCTTTGGCCCGCACCGTGATGCTCGCCACGATGCCGTCGCCCTGGCCTGGCTGGTTGGGCGGCAACTGGATGACGGCATAATCTGCCGTCCCGGCGACATTGTTGACCTCGTTCAGAACCACAAAGTCGGGCGCCGGCAGCGTACCGGCTTGCAACTGCACCCCTTCTTTATCGGGATCGGCGTCGACGATTTCGAGCGCCTTGGGATCGAACTTGAGATACACCTCGATCCCATACAGCCCTTCGACTTGCTCGATTGTCAGATCGAAAGTGGCCGTTTCGCCCACGTTGAGCTTGAGCGTCGAAGGTGCGACCTTGAGCACCGTGCCAGCCTGCGATGCCGGATTTTGCCCAATCCCGGCCTGTGCCACCAGGCTGGTCGATGCCAGCAACAAAGTGATAACCATCAAACAGATGTGCCATCTTCTCATGACTCGCTTCCTTTCAATAAAACATTGACCACATTGTATCATTTATTACCCAATATTGCGGTTACGTTTCGGTTACAAAAAGATTACAGGCCCCACCAGACGCATCAAGAATAACAATCCGGCAAGGCTACGATCATGCTATGCCTATGGCACATCCCAGGCCGTGCGCCCGAAATTGCCCGCCGGAAGCACCAAATCACGGATATCCACCACGCCATCGGCGGTCAGATCGGCCAAAGGATCAGCGCTGCCAAAGCGCGCGCCGACAAATGCAATGTCCAGAATGTCGATCCGGCCATCGCCGTTGAGATCACCGCCCCAAAGCGTCGCCGGTTCGAGGTGCAGCGTCTGAGTTGTGGCCTCGGTCAGTGTCCAATAGGCGGTCAAAAAACCATCCAGCGACGCGCTGATCGTGCAGGGCAGGGTCACGCTGAGCGAAAACGCGCCGCTCGCATCGCTTTTGACAGTCCGATCGCCCGGCTGCGCCCAGATTTGAACGCCGCCGGCCGAGGAGCGCCCTTGAATGCCCACCTGCCCCAAGACAACAACGGACGTATCGATCAAGTCGATGTGCAGCGTATAGCCGGTATCCGGCCCAGTGCGGCGATAATACTCGATCACCTCAAGATACAGCGTCGTGGCGACCGGGCTGGTCCAGACAAGACGCGAAGCACGCCCCTCGCCGCCATCGTCGTCTTGGGCCAGCAGCGTGGCGCCATCCGCGCCATACAGACGGATCGCGGTGTCGCAGTTGACGCCCAGCTCGGAGGTCTCGATCTCGACCGTGCGCCCGGCGTCGATCTCGAATGCCAGCCAATCGGCCAGGTCGCCGGCGGGGCAAAAGTTACGGCGCTGTCCCTGCCCGTCGATGACCATCGGCGAGACGGCATCCCAGGTATTGTCCGGTTCGTAAGCGTCGGGATCGCAGGCCCAGGCAATTTCCAGATAGGCCAGCAAAAATTCGTCCCAGTGTGTCTGCATGCTAAAGTCCAGATAGCCGCTGCCGCCGGCATAAATGTCATCCCACTGGGCGGGTTGGGCCGGGAAATAGACGCTGATCCCGTTCGATCCGGCCAGCGTCGCGCCATGCCGGTTGGCCAGAGTGACCCGGTTCACGGCGTCGATCACGGCCTGCGCCGCGCTGCGCAGCGCGGCGACCCCGGTCGAGCCGGCGATCAGCCGGGCCAGATCGCTCAAGTCGATATAGCTGACCTCGAACGAGCGCACCTGGCGGCGCGCGGCACGGACGACCTCTATCTCGGCGGCCTGGTGTTCGATCAAGGACAAGGCAAAGCGATCCACCGCATCGATCAAGGCCGCATAATCTGCATCCAGCCGCACCGCCGACTGCGTTTCACCCCAATAGGCCTGGTAGTAGCGTTCGACGATTGCCGTGCCCAGGGCTGCGCCGCTCCAGTCCGGGTGACGGAGCAAATCGCGCAGGATGGTGTCGTAGGGGTAGCCGGTGCCCGGCTCTGTATCTTGAGAGCCGACGCGCACGCGCGTATAGGGGGCAATCTGGGCATCGATCTCGACCATGGCCATCAGGCAAGCATCAAAAGCGATCAGGTCGAGGGGCTGCGCGCCATCGTTCGTCAGGGCCGCCAGCGCGTCGCGCAGTTCGGCTGCGTCGAGCGCATCGCGCCCATTGGTGTCATCCCAGCAAATCGCCTTACGCCCGGCCTTGGCCAGACTCGTCGCGCGCCAGCCGTCGCCGTGATTCCACAAGATCAGCGCCGTTCGCCGGGCCGGAAATGCGGTCATGCCCCAAGAAACAAAGTCGATTAGCGTCTGCGGGTCGCCCATGTTCATTTCACCCAGATCGGCGATGGCATTGGCTGCTTCCGGCGTCATCCCTTGTTCTATGCGAAAGCGCAGCGTGCCGGTCCAGTCGCCGTAACGGGCATCATAGCCGGGAATGCGATCAAACTGCACCAGCACATTCACCGTTGGCGATGAGCCAACTGCGGCCATTTCCACAAAATCGTTGATCGCTTCTCGTTCGAGGTTGTTGTCGCCATCGAGATAGATCAACAGCGTCCACTCAGCCAGTGGCTGTGCCAGCGCCGCCAACGGCGCCGGCACACACAGCGCCACGATCAATACCAGCGTGTAGATCAATCGTCTAAACATCTTGTTCCCCCATCACCCCAACACAAAAGCCGAGACAATATTGCACACGATCACCGAGAGCATCATCAAGGCCAGCGCGGTTACATAGGTCCAGATGCGAAAATCAGCATGCCAGGGGTTAAGCTGCGCAAAACCAAAACCCGGCTCTTGGACGAACCGTCCCCGCAAAGGCCGCCGTATATCCAGGTCGAGGATGCTCAACTGCGTCTCCAGCTGCAAGATGCGGTATTCCAGGTACGAAAGCTGATTGATGATGGTGCGACGGCCAAAACGGGCCTGCGCGCCGCCAGCTTCGCTTTCCTCTATCTGCTGGCACAGCCTGGCGATGGCGATGTTGTATTCGTCGAGCAATCTAAGCAAAATCTCCCGATCTGGCATCGATCTACTCCTTGGTGATTGATGTATCCATTGTATCACAGAGAAAATTTGAGTGGATTACGCATCGATTACGATTTTGTCATCCAGAGAACGCAAAAAAGGCGCAACGCATTGCGCGTTGCGCCCTTGTTTCTGACGGAAACGCAGAATCTGAAAGAGGTTGTCGGCGACTGAGTCAGCGCACCCAGCGAATTGGGCCTGTGCGGCCAAAGTTTGCGCCCACCAGGCTCAAATCCAGGATGTCGATCTTGGCGTCTCCGTTTATGTCGGCGCTGGCGGTCTGGCTGCCAAAGTGATAGGCGATGAACGCCAGGTCGAGGATGTCGATCCGGTTGTCCCCGTTCACGTCGCCGGCGATCATCTGGATCGCGCCGGCGTCGAGTACGGCCGAGTCGCTGCCCTTGACGGTGACGATGGCGTCGAGATAACCGGGATGGCGCAGGTGCAGATCGACCTGGCCGAGCAGGTGCAGGCCAAACTGGCCTTGCTCGTTCGTGGCCGTGTGCGGGCCAGATTCGCTGACCAGTTGAACGCCGCGATGATCGCTGCGCCCTTGCAGTTGCACCCGTCCGGTGACGTTGGGGGCAATTTCGGTCTCATAGCGGCGATGTGCGCGATAGTAGCGCCAGGAGAGTGTATCGCTGCGCAGCACAAAGTAAGCGTCACTAGCCGGATTCCACCAGACCATGCCGTTGGCAAAACTCTGGTGCCCGCCCAGCATACCGTACTCCCAACCGATCGGGTAGCCGATCCGGCCCTTGACCGTGTCCGGGTTGCTGCACCAGGTCACACCAAAGCCGAACATCGGGCCGTAGGGCCACCAGGCCTCCGGACAGGCGGCGGGGAAGAGCGGCATACCCGGCGTCCACAAGTCATCGTACACCGCCCAGACGCCGCTGTCGCGGCCCCTCCAGTCGGTGCCGCCGGTCATCGGCGATTGGTTGTCAAAGACGACGATTTGGCGTCCGGTAGAGAGCAGCCGCCAGTGCATGCTGCCACGCTCGTACTGCTGCTCCGAGTACCAATAGCTCGTCGAAGGTTCGGTCGGTACTCCCAACGGGCCGTGATTGCCGCCGCTTTCCTGCCAGCCACGAATGTATTCCACATCGATCGGCACAGACCAGATGGGCGATTGGGCGTCGCTGACAAAAGTCAGCGTGCCCGCCTCATAGTTGGACACGACGGCATCTATGCTGCTCATGGCCACACCTTGCCCGCCATGCATACCGGGGATGGCGCCGTTGTTGGGATCCGTGTTAAATGCGCCGATCATCCGGTAGCCCTGCGTCGCATCGAGCACATACACCTCATCCATATCGGCCTGGACAACAAAGACGTGCTGTGTGACCGGATTGACGGCCACGGCATACGGGCGCAGCACGGGCACAAACTGGATTAGGCTGTGATCGGTCAGGTCGAGCACGTACAGTCCCTCGGCGGTTCCATCTCGCTTGGTAACATACACGCGACCGTTCGTCTCATCGACGGCGACGGCGAAAAAGCCGACATAGTCTTCGAGGACGCGGCTCACCGGGTCGGGACGACCATCGCCGTAGAGGATGACAACGCCAGTATCGGTGCCCTTGTTGCGGCGCACATACTCCAGCTCGGCCTGCGGATCTTTGGCAGAAAAACGCGAAAACGCACTGTGGACCGGCACAAAAGCCCGGTCGGCCGTTGCGGCAGGCAAAACCGGATGGTGGCCCACCCAAAAGGTCTCGATGACTCCCAGCGTGTTCACATCAAAAAGCGTGACCGTGCCGTCATCAAAGTTGGTCACATAGGCTACATTGCCGCCGATGGCAATACCGAACGGCTTTTGCCCCACGGTGATCGTCGCCTCCACAGCGTATCCGGCATTCGTATCCAGCACGGCAACCTGATTGCTGCCGCTGTTGACCACAAAGAGCCGGCTGCCGTCCTGATTGAGTGCCAGGCCGCTGGGAGCCAGTCCGCCTGCAGGAACCTTGTCGATCAGTGAACCCAGTTCATCGACGATGGCGACCGTATCATCGCTCTGCACGGCTACATAAATCAGCCCGCGAAGTCGATCGCAGGCGATACCCTTGAGCAGATTGCCCATCGTCGACGGCGTCGACGTCGGAATCGGAGTTGGTGTCACCGTCGGTGTTGGTTCGGTGACCGTGACCGTAGGCGTGGGTGTGACCGTTCCCACCTCGATCTGGGCCGGGGCAAGTGTGGTAGCAATCGCCGCGCCGAGGTCATCGAACAGGTTCAGATCGGTAAAGGCGATATCGCTGACCCCTTCGGCGATGCCCTGAAAGGTGATCGTCAGCAGGTCGCCGCTGCCACTGGCAGGCGGCGTGGGCGACATTTGCATCACCGTACACATGATCGTACCGGCCCCATTGTTGACCACGTTGGTCATGAGCATGTCTGGCTGCAAAAAGGTGCTCAACACCTGCACCTGCACGCCGGGCGTCACCGCATCGGCGTCGACCACCTGGAGCAGGGCCGGGTTGAACTGCAAGTTGGCCTGGTAGCCGTTGAGGTTGGTCACATTGTCAACATGAAGCGTCACAGTGACCTGCTCGCCGACACCCACCGTTTGCAGCGCCGGCAAAAGAGACGTAGTCGTCGCTTGCGCCAGGGCAAACATGGACAAGCTGCTGAAAAGCAAGACGGCGACGCTCAAAAACCCTAAAAACCGTTTCGTTCTTGGCATGGGTTCTCCCTTCTTTCCTGTCCCCCCAAAAACAAACTGTCTGACTGGAATCGTCATAGGCCATTCCTTTTGATCAACCGTCCAAACCGCCAGAAGCCTACCGGAAGGTATCCCGGCAGGCCTGCTGGCAGATCTGTCACGTCGTAATTGGCGTGCGCTCGGCGTACGCTGAAAGGACGGTTGCTAGGGCGCGCACACCAGGATGATTGGGCCGGTAAGACCAAAGTTCTTGCCGACGATCACAATGTCGAAAATATCGACCAGACCATCGCCATTGATGTCGAACAGTGGTTCAGCGGTGTTGAAATTGGCCGCACCGAGGACCAAATCACTGATGTCAACCACCTCGTCACCATTCAGATCGCCGCCCAATAGCGTGACATCGGGCAGCCAGGCCGTTTCTTCGGGATTCACCGTACAGCCCCGGAATGCGGCAGTCAGGTACATCGGGTAGCCAAAGGTCACGGTATACGCTTGAGCAGCGACCTCGACAAACTCGTACCAGCCGGTGCTGGCAGTCGTGGTGGTGTAAAACGCGCCGTTGCTCAACTCGACGGCGATGCCCTCGTATGCGGAGCGTCCTTCCAGGAACGCACGCCCGGTCAGCTTGCTGTTGCCGAACGGCTGCTCCGCCCGGACGATCACGCTGCTGTCCAGGGTCTCATACGCGATCACGTTTCCAGAGCTGTCGGCAAGCTTGATATCGGGCCAGGTCAGCGGGCTGGTGCCATAGTTGAGGCCCGTAAAAGTGATCGTCGCCAGGTGCAGGTCGCCGCTCAAAGGCGGCGCCTTGGCAACGCGCAGCATGGTCGCCGCAAAACTGACCACCCCATCCGAGATGCTGCTTTCTACGATTTCGTGCTCGCTCGGATATGGATCAAAGGCCGCGCCCGGCACCACATCGACGCCGTGGACGATCAGCGGGTCGAACGAAACATCAAACTCGACGCCATAGAAATCGTCCACACCATTGACCCATATTTCCACAACTGCCGTATTGCCAATGTCGATGGTCTGGACATTGGGTTCAATCAAGACGGTGGATGAGACCTGGGCACCGACCGGGACACTGCCGAGCAAAGCCATCGCCAGCAAGCCAGTCAACGCTATAACGCTCATGCTTGTTCTTTTTTTCACAAAATCCTCCTATCCCGAAACGATCAGGATTGAATGCGGATGTACGCCATCCGCCGGTCTGCTGCTCGCCGGAATTCTCGCAGGGAACGAGAATCTGGAGAGACAGGCCCTATACTTGCAAAATATAAAAAAAACCGGCACGTTCAGGAACAGAAAATGGCCCCGATTGCACCCTCCTTCTCCGCCCCAACGCCCCGCCAAAAGAGATTCAGAAACGGAATTGCTCCCGCCCCATCCCGAAAACCCGTTCCGAGATGGGGCATGAGCGAATTCCGAGATTAGCGCTGCCAGCGTATGGGGCCGGCCTGTCCCAGGTTGGCGCCGATCAGAGCAAGGTCGAGTATGTTGACGATACCATCACCGTTCAGGTCGGCCACAACGTCGGCGCTGGAAAAGCGATAAGCGACAAAGGAGAGATCAAGGATGTCGATACGGTTGTCGCCATTCACGTCGCCGCCCAGCAGGATAATCGTGCCTATGTCGAGCGGCGTGTCGGCGTTGGCCTTGACCTCGGCCACTACATCCAGATAGCCAGCGTGGCGGATAACCAGTTCCAGCGGCCCAGTGTAGTGCAGCCCAAACGCGCCATTTTCACCGGTAGCCGTGTGTGGCCCGGCGAGGCTGGTCAAGATGACTCCAGGGCCGTCGGCGCGCCCTTGCAGCTGCACCTTGCCGGTGATGTTGGGCGCGATCTCGGCCTCGTAACGACGGTGCGCACGGTAATACTGCCAGGTATGGGTCTCATTGCGCAGCACCAGATAAGCGTCGCTGGCCGGGTTCCAGAAAATGATGCCGTAAGCAAATTGCTGATCGCCACCCAGCGTGCCGTACTCCCAGCCGATCGGGTAGCCGATGCGCGCCTTGACCGTATCCGGGTTACTGCACCAGGTCACGCCAAAGCCGAACATCGGGCCGTAGGGCCACCAGGCATCCGGACAGGCCGCCGGCAGAACAGGCATGCCAGACAACCACTCATCGTTGAACCTGGTCCACACACCGCTATCGCGGCCCATCCAGTCGGTGCCGCTGCTCATAGCCGACTGGTTATCGAACACATAGACCTTGTTCGTGCCGCCGAATACCTGCCGCCAGTGCATGCTGCCGCGCTCATACTGCTGCTCCGAGTACCAGTAGGAGGTCGCCGGCGCGACCGGCACGTTCAGCGGGCCGTGATTGCCGCCGCTTTCCTGCCAGCCGCGGATATAATCGGTGTCGATGGGCACGGCAAAGCCGGCCGAAGAACCATAATCATAGGAGCCTAACGTACCGGCGGCATAGTTGGTGATTGTAGGAGCCGTGCCGTGCATACAGATGCCCTGGCCACCGTGCATACCGGGGATGTCACCGTTGTTCGAGTCGGTGTTGACCGCGCGGATCATGCGATAGCCATTAGTGGCATCCAGTACATAAAATTCGTCCATGTCGGCCTGTACCACAAAAACGTGCTGGATTTGTGGATTGACCGTCACGACATACGGGCGCAGCATGGGCACAAACTTGATCAAACTGTGATCGGCGGCATCGAGCACGTACAACCCTTCGGCCGTGCCATCGCGCTTGGTAACATAAACGCGACCATTTGTTTCGTCCACCGCAGCGGCGAAAAAGCCAATATAGTCGGTCAAGACGTGGCTCACCGGGTCGGGCCGTCCATCGCCGTAGACGATGGCCAGACCGGTGCCATTGCCCTTGTTCTTTTGCACATAGGCCCATTCTGCCGCGCTGTCTTTGGCGTCCCAACGAGAGAACGCGCTGTGAATCGGGACATAAGCGCGATTGCCGGTGGCTGCCGGCAGAGTTGGATGGTGGCCCACCCACAAGGTCTGCACCACGGCCAGCGTCGTAGTGTCGATGAGCGACACGGTGCCATCGTCAAAGTTGGTCACGTAAGCGACATTGTTGGCAATGGCAATGCCAAACGGTTTCTGTCCCACGTCGATCCTCGCCACCACGGCATATCCGGCGTTTGTATCCAACACAGCCACCTGATTGCTGCCGCTGTTGACGACAAAGAGCCGGCTGCCATCGGCTGATAGGGCCAGGCCAAGCGGGGCCACACCGCCGCTCGGTACGACGGCGAGCACAGCACGCGGCACCCCGCGCAGGACAGCGATGGTGTCGTTGCTCTGTACGGCCACATAAAGCTGATCGCGGACTGGGTCGGAGGCGATGCCCTTGAGCAGGTTGCCCATCGTCGACGGCGTTGGCGTCACAGTTGGCGTCGGCGTCACCGTCGGTGTAGGTTCAGTGGGTGTAGGCGTAACGACAGACGTTCCCACCTCGATCTGGGCGGAAACAAGCGTGGTTGAGATTGGCGTGCCGAGCGGATCGAACAGATCCAACGCGATAAATTCAATGTTGCTGACCCCTTCGGCCATACCCTCAAAAGTAATAACAAACAGATCGCCGCTGCCGCTGACTGGCATGGTCGGCGCCATTTGCATCACCGTACACATGATCGTGCCGGTCCCATTGTTGACCGGAGGCGTGATAAGCATATCGGGATGCAAGAAACCATTCAACACCTGTATCTGCACCCCTGTCGTCCCCGGATCGGTGTCCACGACCTGGAGCAGCGCCGAATCGAAGGAAAGCTCGGCGCGGTAGCCATAAAGATCGGTCACATTGTCAATACGCAGCTTGACCGTGACCTGCTCGCCGACGCCCACCGTTTGCAGCGCAGGCAACAACGATGTGGTGGTCGTTTGAGCGAGCACAGGCATCGAAAGACTGCCGAGAAACAAGGTGGCAATGATCAGGAATCCTAAAAACCGGTTCATTCTCTGCATAGTGCTTCTCCTGAAAAAAGGGCGAGAGCGACGAGCAAGTCAAAATGCCCAACGATCGAACTCGCCGGGTTCGCAACATCGGGTTTCCCCTCGTTGCAGCCAGCCCCCAGGAATAACATTCGTGGATCGTAATTGATCACCCTTGCGAAGGTTTGAGGCCAATTCACCGATCCATCAATTTGGTTCAATACAACCAGCTCAATCGCCGGCAAGTTTTGAACCTTCGCAAGGGTAAGAGCAATTACCGTGGATCGGTCAATCTTGTCAACCGCCACACAAGACAGGTCCTCTCAGCCGCCCCCCCCGACCGCCAGAGGCCCACCGGATGACCCTCCCGGCAGGCCTACTGGCAGGTCTGTCGTCTCTGGCCAGAATGTACTAGGGGGCCGGGGTGACGACACACACCTGGACGACCGGCCCGGTGAGGCCAAAGTTCTTGCCAATCAGCACGATGTCGAAAATATCGACCATGCCATCACCATTGATATCGGACATTGGATCGGCAGTGTTGAAATTGGCAGCGCCAATGACCAGGTCGCTGATGTCGATCACCTCGTCACCATTCAGGTCGCCGCCCAGCAGTGTGACCTCGGACAGCCCGACCGTTTCATCGACACCCACTGTGCAGCCTTCGAGCACTGCGCCCAGGTACATCGGGTGGCTAAAGGACACATCATACGTTTCGGCAACGATGTTGGCAAACTCGTACCAGCCATTGACGTCGGTGGTGGCGGTATAGACCGTGCTGTTGCTCGCCTCGACCGCGATGTTCGGGAATTCGGTGCGCCCTTCCAGGAACGCATACCCGTTCATGGTGCTGTTGCTTATCACCTCTTCTTCCACGACGATGCTGCCGTCAAAGGCCTCGTACAAGATCGCGTCACCATAGCTGCTGGCGAGCTTGATTTCGGCCCAGGTCAACGGGCTGGTGCCATAGTCGACGCCCTCAAAGGTGATCGTCGCCAGGTGCAGGTTGCCGCTCAAGGGCGGAGCCTTGGCAACGCGCAGCAAAGTCGCTGCAAAGTACACGACATTGTCAACGATGTTGCTTTCCAGTACCTCGTGCTCGTTCGGATACGGGTCAAAGGCCGCACCCGGCGCTACACTGACACCCTGGACGACCAACGGATCAAACGTGACTTCAAACTCGACGCCGTAGAAATCGACCACGTCGTTGACCCACACATCGACCACAAACGTATCGCCGATATCACCAGTTTGGGTGTTGGGATCAAACAAGACGGTGGGCAAAACCTGCGCGCCGACCGAGATGCCGCCCAGCAAGGCCATCGCCAGCCAGGCAGTCAGGGTAACCAGATTCAAAGCTGTCTTTCTTTTCACAAAAGCCTCCTTGTACCGAATAAATCGGAATTGAATGCGGATGCAATCCGCCACTTTGGCCGCCCGCCGGGTTCACCGGCAAGACAGGCCCTCTTGATTGTTGGTGCTAGACTAGAAAGAAACTTGCGATTGATCTATGAGCACAAGATGACCTCGATCGCGTCCTCCTTTCCCACCCCAATACCCTGCCAAGAGATCACTTGCACGTGCCAAAGTTCTTGGCAACCAACACCACATCGACAATGTCAACCCGTCCGTCGCCATTGATGTCGGTCGTAGCAGGCGTAGGGGTTGTGGAACTGAATTGCGAGGCCACCGCTGACAGGTCGAGAATGTCAATGCAATTATCGCCATTGACATTGCCGCCGAGCAGCGTCACGGTAGACACGGTCACCGTGCTGCCGGCAACGGCCTGAGCGGTCGCCGATTTGGCCAGATAAGACGGGCGTGTAAAGGTCAGCGTGTGCTGGCCGGCTGTCGTCGCAAACGTGTACTTGCCATCCGCCGTAGCGGTGACGGTGGTTCCACCGTCGATCTGGACAACGACGCCGCTGTAATTGGTACGTCCTTCGAGCTGAACCAGCCCGGTCAGCGTGGCCGCAGTCTGCACGCTGCCCACCGTCACCTGTCCATCGGCGTGTCCTGCCGGGATGACCTGCGCCCCGGCATCGACCAGCTTGAGCGCCGAAAACCAGAGCGGCGTGCTGCCTTGAGCCTTGGCCTTAAAGGTGATCGCAATCAAGTTGCCGCTGCCGTTCAGCGCCGAGGCGGGCGCGGTGAGCGAGGCGGCATAGCGCACCTGCCCGCCAGCATTATCGATGTTCATCGCCGCCACATAGGGGTTCAGCGATGCCCACCAGTTGCCCGCTGCAACCGAGGTCACTTCCAGCAGCGCCGGATCAAAGCGCACCGTCGAATCGATGCCGTACAAATTGCCGACCTGATCGGCGCGCACGTTGACCACAAAGGTATCACCGACGTTCGCCGTCGTCGTCACCGGCTCGAAACGCACCTGCTGGCCGCACAGGTTGACCGACACATCATCGACGTACATCCAGGTGCGCTTGCCGTTGCCATCATTGATGACATTGAAATAAAGCACAATGTCCATACCCTTGTAGGGCGTCAGATCATAGGTCGCGCGCTTCCAGACACCGTCGTTGCGATTCTGGCGCAAGACCACACCGCCGCTCAAGAGACGATAGCTGGTGTCGAGCAGCAGCATCTCTTGCCAGTCTGTCTCGCTTTTGCGCGTCGTCTCTTTCTCCAGGATGATTTCGGAAGGCTCATAGCCCAGGCCATCCTCGGCCTTCCACTGCGCGCGGACGGTATCCTCGGTGTACGCTTTGTACCAAAAAGAGAGCGTCGGGCTGGCTGCGCCGGCCGGGATCGAGATGCGCTGGTATGCCGAAGAATGGCTGTAGGTGTCCCACGTCGAGGGGGTCACGCCCAGGCGCATCGAGCGCACGCCGTCATAGGCGGCATCGGTGGTATAGTTGGCCGGGCGCGGGGTATTGGCGAGCGTCCAGGCGCCGGTCCACTCGAAACTCTTGTTCTTGACCTGCTCGGCGCAAGGCGTCATCCCATAGCACGCATCGACACGAACCTCATCTATGTACATCCACGTCCGCCGCCCGCCGGCGCCATTGTTGATCACATTAAAATAGACCACAATGTTTTGCCCGGCAAAGGCCGAAATGTCATAGCTGTACTGCGTCCAGACGCCGTCGTTCCTGCGCCCGCGCAGCAGCGTCGCCAGCCAGTTGTAGCATCCGTCCTGCAAGATCAGTACCTCTTGCCAGTCTTCCTGCGCGCGGACGCTCTTGAGCGTCCAATCCATCGTCTCTTCGATCACCTGCGCCGGGTCATACTGATCGTCTGTGCTGTCGGCTTGAGCCTTGATCGTCTCCTGCGTAAAGCGCCTGGCCCAAAAAGTAAGCGTGACGCTGGTCGCGTTGGCCGGCACAGAGATGTGCTGGTAGGCCGATGAGTGGCTGTACACGTCGGGCGCGCCCGGTTCGATGCCCAGCCGCGCCGAACGCACGCCCGCATAGCGGTCGGCGGTCGAATAATCGGCCTTGTGCGGCGTAACCGGCATCCGCCACGTGCGCGTCTGCTCAAACCCACCGTTGTCGATCAAGTCGGTGCAGTTGGTCGGAGACGGCGTCGGTTTGGGCGTGTCCGTCGGCAGCGGCGAGATCGAAATCGAGCAGCCCTGAGCGGTGTGAGCGATAATCGATCCGGTCGGGTCGGCCAGCTTGACCGTCGTCCATTGCAGGTTTGCCGTCCCGGCCTGTTTGGCCGAAAAACGAACCGTGGCCAGCGTGCCTGCGCCGCTGACCGGCGTCGCCGGATCGAGCAGCGTCATGGCAAAATCGACTGTGCCGGCAGTCTGATCGGCCCGATTCTGCGCCACATAACTGGGCCGCGTCGACGGGAACAGGCTGCCGGGCAAAATCTGCACGCCGGTCTGCGCGTCGTCGTCGTCGAGCACCTGAAGCCAAGCCGTATCAAAGGTCAAATGAACCTCGGCGGCAAACAGATTGCTGACATTGCCGATGCGAATGTTGACATTGATCGTGTCACCCACCTGCACCGGCGTGGACAGCACCTCCAGGCCGACTGTCGCCGTGCCCTGCGCCGCCGCCGGCCAGGGCAGCAGGGGGATCGACACGGCCACAATCAAAAGCAAATAAACCAGTTTGAATCCTTTCACCTGACACCTCCTGAAAAAATTTGAACCTACTGGCTATCCGAAACAACCCACGGCGTCGGTCCCTGTTGCCCGTAATTGCTTGCCGTGATCGTCAAGTCCAGAATGTCAACCTGGCCATCGCCATTGACATCGGCGGCAGGGTCGTATTGCTCGAAATGCCAGGCTACAAAGGACAGATCGCGCACATCGATGCGCCCGTCATTGTTGACATCGCCGCCGAGCAGCGTCACCGGCGCGATGGCTGCGCTGCGCCCCAGTGTGATCTGCACGGGAGTCGAGCTTTGTGCGGTCAGATAACCCGGCCGAGAAGCGGTAAGGGTGTAAAACCCCTCTCCTTGCGAGGCCAGCAGCAAAAAAGTGCCGTCAGCGGCAGTGCTCACCCGGTCGCCAGTTCCCGCGGACAGGCTGGCCACGACTTCAATGTCCTTGTGAACGGTCTGCCCCTGCAACAAGACGCTGCCCTGAACCCGGCCCTGAGATCGAACGGACACGGTACCCACAGCCACCTCATTGGGAGACAGCCGCGTTCCATCGCCCAGGACAAATTCGGTCGCCTTGCCCACGTTGAGCGCAAACTCGCCTTCGGCCAATCCCTGCCACTCGATTGTGGCGATCTGCCGCCAGCCATCCGTATCGCTCACCGGCACACAATCGGCCTGCGCCACATCAAGTTGAATGCTCCCGGCTTTGTTATCGACCCGGTTGACCTCGACCTGCCCGCCCAGCCACGCCGCGTCGACGCGCATCTGGACCCCATTTTCAGCATCGCCATCGGCATCGAGAACCTGGACAACGGCGGGGTCAAAAGACAAATAGAGGGTCAGACCGCAAATGCCCGGCTGCACGTTTCGCAAAGCGACAAATACCTGGACGCGCTTGGCGCCTTGAACGGGCAGCACGGCATTTCCAACCATCAACGAGGCTTTGCCTTCACGCGCCGGTGCGATTGTTGCTGTAACCGGCATCGTTGTACTCACCGCTGCCGTGGCAGTCACCTCCGGCGTCGGGGCGACTGTCGATGTGACCGACGGCGTGGGCGTTAAATCGATAGCCCCGGATCGCGTTGAGGCCAGAAACAGGAAAACCATCACCGCCGCAATGCACGCTGCACATCCCCACCAGGTTTTCTCTCGACCAGTCTGTCCAAACATTCGTACACATCCTCGACGCATTTTCAGCCCAACCCCGTTTTCAAACAAAAAAGAGAGAGAATCAGAGATTCCCCCTCTTGCCGATTTGATCACATCATGGGGCACAACAAATGAATCATCTCAGGCTAAACTCTGCACACATCATATCACACGTCGTTTGAATGCGCGGTTACGAAATCATTACAGAAACGTTACATCGCACCGGGCGGCCGCGGCGGCCGGGAGTGTTTGACAAAATCCCCATCTGTGATAGAATGCCGCCCAGCGGAGGTGTCCATTGACCGTTTACGACCGTGTGAGCGTCATCGTCGGCGTGATTTTGATCGGGACCATTTTGCTGCTGGTTCTCGAAATCCCATCGCGCGCATTCGAGTTTGAACCATTTGGCACACCATTGACCCTGCGCATCACCGGCAACTGGCTGGTTTCGGCGCTGCTGATCGGGTTGTCGTGCGCCGGTACGGAGACCGTGCTGCGCACACATCCCCAGGTGCGCCGCCAGATCGTGCGCCGGACCTTTCCCGCCTGGATTTTGCCCGGCCTGACGACGCTGGCGCTGGCGCTATTCCTGCCCCAATCTCCCAACCTGCTCTCCTGGACAATCGGCCTGATCGTTGGCGGGGCTACCCTGGCCTGGCTGATCCTGGCGCAATATCGCCGGCTCGACACGGCCGGCATTCCCGGCCAACCGCACACCACATCGTGGATAAGCGGCGGGCACGAAATCGTCGCCTATGCCCTGGCGCTGATCTTTTTTACAATGATCTACCGCACCAAGCTGCGCAGCCTGGTCACAGCGACCCAGGTCAGTCTGGCCGCCGCGCTGCTGGCGTTGAGCATTTTGCGCACCGACCGGTGCGCACTGTGGCAGGTGGGGCTTTATGCGGGGGTGATCGGGCTGTTGATGGGAGAAATAACCTGGTCACTGAACTATTGGCGGGCCAACCCGCTCACCGTGGGTGTGCTGATGCTGCTCGTCTTTTATGCCCTGGTCGGCATTGCGCAGCAGCATATCCGCGAAACGCTCACCACCCGCGTGGTGCTCGAATTTCTCGGCGTGATTGTCCTGGGCATCGGCATCGTCGTGATCCTGGGGCCGCAAAACTGACCGTCAAGCGCGGTCGAGCTGTTTGAACCCTTCGCCAAGCACTTCCTGGGCCTGCCCGATGATGACAAAGGCCAGCGGATCGATGCTGTAAATCAACTGCTTGAGCTGGCTCACCTCCGATTGAGCCACCACCGAAAGCAGCACCGGGCGTTCCGTGTCGGTGTACCCGCCCGCCCCCCGCAAAATCGTGACCCCGCGCCCGAGCTGTTCGATGATCGCCCGGCAGATGGCCTCCGAACGGGCAGAGACAATGGTCGCCGACTTGGCATAGCTGACCCCTTCCTGCACCAGATCAACGGCGCGGCTGGAAGCAAAGGACAAGATCAGCGCGTAAAGCGCCTGCTCCCAACCGAACATCAGCCCCGCCGCGCTGAGGATCAAGACGTTAAAAATCAGCAGCCACACCCCCAGCGAAACGCCCGTCCAGCGGTGCAGCAGCCGGGCCAAAATGTCGGTGCCGCCGGTGGTGCCCCGCGCGCGAAAAACCAGGCCAATGCCGATCCCGTCGAGGATGCCGCCATAAAGGGTGTACAGCAGCGGATCGGCGGTGATCGACGGCACATAGGGGGCCAGCAAGTCGATTGCCAGCGACATGACCACCGTGGCAAAGAGGGTGCGCAAGGCAAAGTGAAGCCCGCCGCCCCAGCGCATGCCGGCTAAAAAGAGCGGCACGTTCAGTACCAATGTCACCAGTCCCACCGGCGTGCCCAGGCCATAATACAGCATCGTGGCAATGCCGGTCACGCCGCCCGGCACCACCCGGTTGGGGATGGCAAACAGATCGGCGGCCAGGGCCACCAAAACGGCCCCGGCAGCGATCAAGGCATAATCGGCGATGACGCGCCCAATGCGCGCTCGTGAAATCTGGAAACGTTTCGACATATTCAACTCCTCAAGTGGTTTCGCAAAACCGGCTATTCTACCTGGATCGCGCCCGAAATGCAAAGGAAAAGAACATGGATTTTGAGAAACGATTCGACGTTCTGGTCATCGGCGGGGGTGTGGCCGGCGCAGCCGCCGCGCTCGAAGCGGCACGCAGTGGCATGCATGTAGGTCTGGTCGAAAAGACGGTGCAGATCGGCGGGCTGGCCACCGGCGGGTTGATCAACATCTATTTGCCGCTGTGCGACGGCCAGGGTCACCAGATCACATTCGGCATCGCCGAAGAACTGCTCCACCTGAGCATCCAATACGGCCCCGGCGACGTGCCTGCCGGATGGCAAAGCGGCCAGGGCCGCTACCAGACCGTCTTTTCGCCGGCCTCGTTTGCGTTGGCGCTGGACGAGGTGCTGATCGCCGCCGGGGTCGAAATCTGGCTCGACACACTGGTCTGCCTGCCGCTGCTGGATGGGAATCGCCTGGTCGGGGTGGAGGTGGAGAACAAGAGCGGGCGGGGCGTTTTGCGCGCGCAATGCCTAGTCGACGCGAGCGGCGACGCCGACGTGGCCCATCGCGCCGGCGCGCCCTGCGTCGAGGGCAAGAACTGGCTGTCGTTGTGGGGACTCGAAACGTCATTGGCGGCCGCCGGGCAGGCCGTCGCCGAGCAAGACGATTCCGGCAGCAGGCACGCGCTGATGTTGAGCGGTGTGCGCATCGGGGCGGGCGCGGGCGGCGAAGGGGCCATCCCCGGCGCGGCCCAGTACAGCGGCGTCGACGGCGCACAGGTCAGCGCGTTTGTCCTGGAAGGTCGCCGCCACCTGCGCGAGCATTACGCCCGCCTGCACGCCCAGGGCGGGCCAAACGGTCGCCATCATCACTTCCCAATGACGCTGCCGGCGATGGCCCAGTTTCGCACCACGCGGCGCATTGCCGGGCGGGAGACGCTGGTCGACGGGCAAAACAACCGCCGCGTCGAAACTTCAATCGGCCTCGCCCCGGATTGGCGTCGCGCCGGGCCGGTATGGGAAATCCCCTACGGCGCGCTCGTCCCGCAAGGCATCACCGGGCTGCTCGCTACCGGGCGATGCATCTCGGCGGCAGGCGACGCCTGGGAGGTGACGCGGGTGATCCCGGTCGCCGCGCTGACCGGACAGGCTGCCGGGTTGGCGGCTGCGCTGGCCGTGCAGCGCGACACCACGCCGGATCGAATCGCAGTGATCGAGATTCAGCAGAAACTGGAGAAAAAGGGTATTCCCCTGCACATCGGGGACGTGATGCGTGAAACGTGAAACGTCACGCATTACGCATCACGCATTACGCATCACGCAGTACGTCCTACCCCATCGCCGCGACAATCGCCTCGGCCATCTCGTGCGTGCCGACGGCAGTTGGGTCGTCGCGGGTGGGTTTCAGGTCATAGGTAACCCACTTGCCCTCGGCCACCACCGTGGCCACCGCCGCCTCGACGCGCTGCGCCGCTGCCGTCTCGCCCAGGTGACGCAGCATCAGCGCGCCGCTGAGAATGGTCGCCACCGGGTTGACCTTGTTCTGCCCGGCGTACTTGGGCGCAGAGCCATGTACCGGCTCGAACACGGCCAGTTCGTCACCGATATTGGCCCCCGGCGCCATCCCCAATCCCCCTACCAGCCCCGAACACAGATCGCTGACAATGTCGCCGAACAGGTTGGGCAGCACCAGCACGTCGTATTCCTGCGGGCGCTGCACGAGCTGCATGCACATGTTGTCGACGATGCGGTCGTTAAAGGCAATGTCCGGATAGTTCTGCGCCACCGCTTGCGCCGTGCGCAAAAAGAGGCCGTCGGTCAGTTTGAGGATGTTGGCCTTGTGTACTGCTGTCACCATCCGGCGGCCGTTGGCGCGGGCATAGTCGAAGGCGAAACGCACGATGCGCTCGCTGCCCCGGCGGGTGATGATGCGGATCGCCTCGGCCGCCTCGCCGGGGATGACATCGTGCTCGATGCCCGCATACAGGCACTCGGTGTTTTCGCGCACCACCACCAGATCGACGCCGGGGTACGGCGCGCGAATACCCGGCAGCCAGCGCGCCGGGCGCAAATTGGCGTATAAATCCAGCGCTTTGCGGATCGCCACGTTCACGCTGCGAAAGCCGCTGCCTACCGGCGTGGTGATCGGCCCCTTGATCGCCACCTTGTTGCGGCGGATCGAATCGAGCACCTGCTCGGGCAGCGGCGTGCCGTATTTATCCATCACGTCCGCGCCGGCCTCCTGCACCTCCCACTCGAATTGGACGCCGGTCGCTTCGAGCACGCGGCGCATCGCGCCGGTCACTTCCGGGCCGGTGCCATCGCCGGGGATAAGGGTAATGCGATAAGTCATGTCAAAAATCTCCTGTTCAAATGAGAGTGACGGCCGACCGCGGACAGCTACCGGCAGTCGGCCGTCGATGGTCTATTTTCCGCCTTGCGCGATGTAATTCAGCAGCCCGCCGGCGAGCACGATCTGCACCTGCCGGCCGGTCAGGCCGTGGGCAACCTCAAACATCGTCCCCTTGCTTGTATTTCGAACATGCAGCGTTGATTGAGCGACCAGCCCCGCGCGGACATCTTGCAGCACCAACTCATCGCCCTGTTCCAGGGCATCATAGTCCGCCGGGTCGACAAAGGTCAGCGGCAGGATGCCGGCGTTGATCAGGTTGGCCTGGTGGATGCGCGCGAACGACTTGGCAATCACTGCCTTGACGCCCAGATACATCGGCGCGAGGGCGGCGTGCTCACGGCTGGAACCCTGCCCATAGTTCACCCCGCCGACGACGATCCCGCCGCCCCAGCCTTTGGCCCGGCCCACAAATCCCGCATCAACGCGTGCAAACACGTATTCGGCAATGGCCGGGATGTTGGAACGCAAGGGCAAAATCTCGGCTCCGGCGGGCATGATGTGATCGGTGGTGATGTTGTCGCCGACCACGATCAGCACCCGACCCTCAACCGTATCCGTCACCGGCGCGGCCTGGGGCACCGGCTTGATGTTCGGCCCGCGCACGATCTCGACCTGCTCCGGGTGCTCCGGCGGCGGCACGATCATGGTGTCGCTGGCCGAATAGCGCACCGGTTCGTCGACCAGGATCGGCTCGCCCAGATTGCGTGGATCGGTGATGACGCCAGACAGCGCCGCCGCCGCGCAGGTGGCCGGTGAAGCCATATACACCGCGTCGTCGTCGCTGCCGCTGCGGCCCTTGAAATTGCGGTGGAACGAGCGCAGCGACACCGTACCCGAGGCCGGGGCTTGGCCCATGCCCAGGCACGGCCCGCATGCCGATTCGAGCATGCGCGCGCCGGCGGCGATCAACGCGGCCAGCGCGCCATTTTCGGCGATCATGTGCAGCACCTGCCGGCTGCCCGGGGTGACGGTCAAACTGACCTCCGAGTGGACGGTCTTGCCTTCGAGCACGCCGGCCACAGTCATCAGGTCTTCGTACGACGAGTTGACGCACGACCCCACGCAGACCTGGGCCACCGGGATACCGGCCACATCGCGCACGCGCGTCACCCGGTCGGGCATCGACGGCTGGGCGATCAGCGGTTCCAACGCGCCCATGTCGATCTCGATCACCTCGTCGTATTCGGCGTCGGGGTCGGCGGCGAGCGGCGTCCAGTCGGCCTCGCGGCCCTGCGCGCGCAAAAAGCGCTGCGTCTGCGCATCACTGGGGAAAATGGACGAGGTCGCGCCGAGTTCGGTGCCCATGTTGCAGATCGTCGCCCGCTGGCTGACCGTCAGCCGGGCGACGGCGGGGCCGGTGTACTCGAAAACCTTGCCTACCCCGCCCTTGACGGTCAGGCGGC
>CAYRXM010000026.1:21406-39863 GCA_964428175.1 uncultured Anaerolineae bacterium | reverse complement strand
GGAAATCCGCTATGTAATCCCGACTGGCCCTCAAGGAGAAGAATCGCGCTTTTGTGTAAGTCCCAGTAAAATCATACCACCCTATGGATACCAGTAAATTCGTACCACCTATAATTCTCAGTAAAGTCATACCATAGCGCAAAACCAGTAAATTCGTACCACCCCTGGAACCTTAACAAAATCATACCGCTCTGAACGCAATCGTGGCATCATGGAATCAAAAAGGAGATGATGCCATGATGCACAGAACAAGTCTAGCAGATCGACAACAGATTGTCGCCTTGAGAAAGGCGGGACAGAGCTATCGCGCCATTGCTGCGACTACAGGATGGAGCTACGAAGTCGTACGCAAGGTTTGGTACAACCACAGGCGGTCGGAAGAGATGGGATTGCCTGCAACCAAGGTTGGTCGACCTGCGACTGGACCACTGAGCACATTTGACTTCTTGGTGGGCTATGTCGCATTACGGCTCAAGCTAGAACGACCACACGCTGGTCCCGACATCATTCTGGCCGATATGGCCATACGTCCTTCTTTGCGCGGGATGCGCTTGCCCAGTAGCAGTAGCTTGGGTGCCTACTTCAGTTTCTTTGGCGACCGCTTGGTGAAGCCCCGTCGCCATCTGCAACTGCCTGGTCAACGTTCCAAGCTGTCGCCTGCGACTGCCCCACATGAGTGTTGGTTGTTGGACTTTGACGAAAAACTCAACTGGTCAGGTGTAGGCTGGGCTAATGTAATGAATGTGACCGATTTGGCAACGGGAATCAAGATCGGCTCCTTTGTCCATTCCGCCGGCTCTCCACCCAAAAGACATCTCATTAGTTGGCAACAGATCCAAGCCAATTTACGAATCGCTTTCCATCATTGGGGATTACCAGATCGCATTCGTACGGACCGTGATCGGCGTCTGGTGGCACCTGGAGAATATCCAGTGCCGATGCTATTCACGCTCTGGCTGGTCGGCCTGGGCATTGAGCACGAAATCATCCAACGGGTCACTCAGAATGGTGGCGTCGAACGTTTCCATCGCACCTGGGAAGGTCGCTTGCTCGACCTGGCTCTCGGCTCAGACTGGCTAGCTGTGCAAGACTATGTCAACTACGAAGTGTGGAGAATGAACGCCGTCTTGCCTTGTCGTGGACGGAATTGTCGTCGAAGACCACCACTCTTGGTCTATCCTGAAGCCCGTATGCCGCGCCGATACTATTCCCCTCGGGAGGAACTGCGCATCTTTCAACTCGATCGTGTTATCACCTATCTGTCACAAGGGAGATGGCTGCGTCGAACTTCAGCACAAGGCCAGTTCAGCTTCCACAGTGCAACCCTGAATGCCAAGAAGCCTTATCGTCGACAGATTGTGGTGATCACCTTTGATGCCGAAACATGTCAGTTCCAGGTTCAGCCTGCTGAATCCAATGACGTGATCTTGTGCTTTGAGCCGACTTGGCTTTCTGTGAAGTCGATCACCGGTCTCGATGACCGGCAGCAATGAGTTTGTTAAAGTGCCAGGGGTGGTACGAATTTACTGGTTTTGCGCTATGGTATGACTTTACTGGAATATGTGCCATGGTATGATTTTACTGTGACTTACAAAGAATTCAAGAATGTCTGCTCCATTGGCGTCAGCGACGTGTATTTTGGATTGAATCGTGATCATTGTAATGCCTCCATTGCAGGTTTGCGAAAGTTGAGAGTGTAATTCCACCAGTTTCCGTAACGCTCTGCCATAGCAAATCCGGCGGCTTTGGCCCAGGCGATGGTGGTGGCCCGGCGTGGATAGTCGGGATCGAGGAATTCTTCGGTCATCGAGACGATGCCGCCCGGCTTGAGCACGCGATGGATCTCGCGCAGCGCGCGCACCGGGTCGGGGATTTCGGGCAGCACGGTGATGAGGAAAGCGCGATCCACCGTGCCATCCTCAATAGGCAGCTCGTAGGCGCTGGCGACGTGGGTTTCGACGTTGGTGACGCCGGCAGCTTGCACCCGCGCTTCCACCTGGGCGATCATCTCCGGCTGGATGTCCACCGCGATCAGCCGGCCCTCCGGCCCCACGCGCTGCGCGGCATCCACGGTGAACGCGCCCGGCCCGGGGCCGAGTTCCAGCACCGTTTCGCCGGGGCGCAGTCCGGCCCGGTCGAGTGCGTGACGCACGTCCCAACGGCGCAGCGGGTTGTCCACGAGCCAACTCCACGAGGTGGGGCATGGTTCGCCGCGGCCTTTCATCAGCTTCATGAGGAGCTTGAGCCCAAGCAGCCAAAAGACCACCAGCCCGCCCAGTACAGCGGGAATGATCCACAAAACATTCTTTCTTTTCATTGTTCCTCCTTGAAGATAGTCCAAAGTCAGAAGTCCAAAGTCCAAAGTCGAAAGTCATGAAAAACTTGGTGTTCTTGGAAGCTTAACGGTCCAGATTACTACAAATGGATCTGCGGCCAAAACATCCCCGTGCGGCGGCGATATGCGCCGTATGCCTCGGGCGCCAGCGTTAACAAGAACTGCTCTTCGGCTTTGCCCTGCGCATAGATCGCAGCCCATCCCAGGAGGCCGAGCAGTGAGAGCCAGACGCCGGTGAACAGGAAAAAGACGAGATTCGCCAGGGCTGCGGCTGCATAGCGCGGGTGGCGCACCAACCGGTACGGCCCTTCGGTGACGATGACGTAGCGCCCTTGCAATTGCTTATACAAAGGGGTGTAGTTGGGATTGTAGAACAACACCAACAGTCCCCATAGCGAATAGAGCACGAACAAGACGCCGCCGGTGACGTTGACCCACGACGGCAGATCGAGCCGCAAAACGCGCGCGGCGCTTTCGAATGAAGGAGACAGCGTGCCGCCAAACACCACCCCGATAGCAACGATATTGATCACAAAGGTGAACAGTACCCCGGCGCCCGCGATGAACGATCCGGGACGCGAAACCGGAACTGTGCTCAGATCGACAAGGATCGGCGATTTGAGAAAGCGGTGTTTGATGACGTGTTTGTCGAGCGTGTAAAGCGCCAGGAGCACGCCCCACGTGATCAACGTGATTGTGGTTATCACTTGTGCTGACATCGTCGCTCTCCAAAAATCGGCGCAAATTCGCGTGATTGGCGGTTAGCGCCTTGTCTTACATAAAGCTGGTCATGCCTTGCGCGCCGAAGCATAGCCAAACCACCCACTGCCCGGCAGCGACCAGGCATAATCTGTGAACCCAAGTGCAGCCAACTGCTCGCCCAGACCAATCAGCGGCACAAAATGCAGATCGAACTTCTGTTTTAACCACCGCTTGATGCTCGCGCGCGGGTCATCGGTGCCTTCGGCAAATGTGCTTGTGGCCAACACCGCACCCAGCGCGCTGACGCGGGCGATCTCGCGCAAAGCCTGGGGTAGGTTAGGGAACTGGTGGAAGCCGCCGGAGCAGTTGACTTTGCACAACGCGCCATCAGCGAAGGGGAGCGCGTGCGCGTTGCCGTGGATGAGCAGCACGTTGTCCAGTCCCCAACGATTGACGTGATATGCGGCGCGCGCCAGCATCGCCAGCGAATAGTCCAGGCCGATGACCAGGCCCTCTGCTCCCGCGCGCTTGGCCCATTCGACGGTAAAGTTTCCTTGCCCGCACGCCAGATCGAGCAGCACGTCGCCGGATTGCACCTGCAATGCGCGCTGCGCCTCCGCCACTTCGACGGCGAAATCCGGCGAGTTGAACGCGCGGGTGATCGTCTCGCGGAAGCGGTCGTAGGCCCAGGCGGTGAAGGGCGTGTCTAACGCGCGTTGGGTGAAAGTCTTGTCCGGCGGGGTCTCCAGAAGATAGAGGATCCCGTCGCGGAAGGGATAGACGCGCCCCGTCGCCGGGCAGCGCAGGCCGGCGCCATCCAGCAGGATTTCCGGCGCTTGTTCCGGCGCGGTGGGCAAGCGCAGCAGCGGCGCGGCGCGTTCCAGGAGACGTTTCGCCTGGGAGATGGGAACATCTGCCGGGTGCGTCACGGGTTGTTGGGCGCGTTTCCACGCCCGGTAAGCCAGTCCAACGCCAACGCCGAGGCCGATGCTGGCGAGCAAGGTCGATTTTTTCATCTTGTCTATCCTCCGTTTGTCCCAATGCCCCGCTGGTTCTCGATGCGCCTGAGCAGGGCCGGCAGTTGATCTTCGATGAGCGAGAACATGTCGTGCGCTTCCTGGAGCCGCTCGCGCAGGGTGGGGTCTTCATCCTTGAGCAGTTCCAGCCCGCGCTCGGCGATTTGGTGCAGCGAAGCCATCATCCGCAAATACATGCGCATAAAGGTGATCCAGCCGCCGGGCACAAAGCGAAAGTAGACCTGCCGTGGTTCCGGCGAGGGCGCGCGTTCGATCAGTCCCATCTCGTTCAGCAAGCGCGTGCTGGTGCTGATGGCGCTCTTGCTGGCCTGCAACGTTTCGCACAGATCGGTCATGGATTGTTCCGGCGGGTTGGCAATCAGCAACACCCCCAGGATGCGGCCGGCCATGCGCGGAATCCCCATCTGCTCAAAGTACAGGCTGATGTCTTCGATAAAGTGCTTTTGTTCGTAGTAACGTTCGGGCATTTTGTTGTTCCTTTCCTATAGCTGATGTGAATTTGACAGTGCAACGCGATGGCGGTGCAGATTAGTGAGCCATTTGCCGACCTCGACGACGCATAACAGACCCAGCGCCACACCGCCGATCAACAGCCAATCTTCCAAGTGCAAAGGGACGATGTTCAGCATCTGTCGCAGGCCTGGCACAAAGAAGGGTAGCAAGACCAGGATCAACCCGGAGACCACTGCCCAAATCAGCGGCTTGTTCACCCGCAGCGGGTTCATGTGCAAGATGGAGCGGCGCAAACTGCGATAGGCAAAGATATAGATCAGCGAGTTGAGCGCAAAACTGGCAAAGATCAGGCTGCGCCCGTCCAGCGGATCGTTGTGCTGCAAAAAATAGTGTCCAAACAGCATCAATCCCACCGCCGCGCTGACCGAACTGATGATGGCAATGAGCGACAATCCCAACGTATTCAAGACCGGCTCGTTCAACGGTTTGGGCAGTTCTTCCATAATCCCATTTTCCTTTGGCTCGAAGCCCAGCACGATGTCGGAGGGGCCGTCACAAATCAGGTGAATCCACAGGATTTGCGCCACCAACAGCGGCGCCGGCCAGCCGAGCAGCATCGCGCCAAAGACCAGGAGCACTTCGGCGAACGAGTTGGAGAGCGTGTAGGCCACCACCTTGCGGATGTTCTCGAAGATGACGCGCCCTTCTTCGATGGCAGCGACGACAGTCTTGAAGTTGTTGTCCAGGAGCACCAGGTCGGCGGTCTCTTTCGCCACATCGGTAGCGGTACCCACTACGACGCCGATGTTGGCGCGTTTGAGGGCCGGTGCGTCGTTGACGCCGTCGCCGATCATCGCGGTGATTTCACCGCGCGTTTGCAGGGCGCGCACGATGCGTAGCTTGTCGTGTGGGCGGATGCGGGCGAAAACGGTGATCTCTTGCACGCGTTGGGCCAATGCCTCATCACTGAGTTGTCCCAGCTCCTCGCCATCGATAACCTGGTCAGGGCGAGTTGCCAGGCCGATCATCGCCGCGATGCGTTCGGCGGTCTTGCGGTAATCGCCGGTGATCATCTTTATCTGGATGCCGGCGCGTCGCGCCACCTGGATGGCCTCGCGCACCCCTTCGCGGATGGGGTCTTCCATCGCTGCCAGGCCCACCCAGGTGTAGCCGCTGTGATCGCCGAGCAGCCCATCCGGTCGATAGGCCAATCCGAGCAGCCGCAGGCCCTCGCCGGCCCACTGCTCCACCTGCGCCAGGATGCGTTCCCGTTCCTGATCATCCACCGCACACATATCCAACACGATTTCCGGCGCGCCTTTGAGATAGTGCAGCGTTTGTCCGGCGACGCGGTTCGCCGCAATCATGAATTTGGTCTCGCTGCTGAACAGTTCCTCGCCCAGCCGTTCCGCGCCATTGGCCATCTCTTGCGGGTCGCCCTTGAGTTGGGTGCGAGCGTACTCCCACAACGCGGCATCCACCGGGCCTTCCAGATCGTTACAATACACCATCACTTCCAGGGCGCGCTGCGCGTCGCGGACTTCTTGACGGGTCACCTGCATACGGCCCTCGGTGAGTGTGCCGGTCTTGTCGGTGCAGATGGTGGTCACAGAACCGAGCGTCTCCACCGCCAGCAGGCGCTTCACCAGCCCGTTGCGCTTGAGGATTTTGCGCATCCCAAGCACCAAAATCACCGTCACGGCGATCAGCAGTCCTTCAGGGATGGCGGCAATCGCCAGGATGATAGAGACGCGCAGCATATCGAGGAGTGGACGTCCCGAAATCAACCCGATGGCGAAGATGGCGGCGGTGATCACCAGCACCATCCGCGTGAGCGTGCGGCTGAAGGCTTCCAGTCGAATCTGGAGTGGCGTCTTATCCTCGATGTCTTCGCGCAGGCTGGCAGCGATGCGTCCCAACTCGGTGCGTGCGCCGGTTTGGGTCACGCGCATCAGTCCACGCCCGGTGAGGACGGTGGTGCCCATGAAGACCTGGTTCTGGTCGGCCTCGGTGGTTTTGCCGACCGGCTCGCTTTCGCCGGTGAGGATGGCTTCTTCGACGGTCAGCTTGAGCGCGTCGAGGACTTGGCCATCACCCGGAATGTGTTCTCCGGCATTGAGCAGGACAATGTCGTCGGGTACCAGCTCGTGGACCTCAATCTCCTGCCGCACGCCATCGCGGATGACGGTGGTCGTGGGCTTGAGCAGTCCCTTGAGCGCCGTGTAGGTGCGCTGCGCCTGGTATTCCTGGATGAAACCCAAGATAGCATCGATGACGACCACGGCCATGATGATAGCAAAGTCGCCGTACTCACCCACGGCTAATGAAATAGCCGCCGCGGCCAGGATGATGTAGACCAGCGGGTTCTTGAACTGGTTAAAGAAAATCCCCCAGGTCGAGGTCCGCTTGGCCGAGGGGAGGGCATTTTCGCCGTATTCGCGGCGTCGTTGCTCGACTTCTGGGGGCGTGAGACCTTGTATAGTAGATGCTATTGACAAGACTATCTCCTTGTGTTCTATGGTATTGAAAGCGAGTTTCTAAACACAAGTTCATTTTAACACGTTCTGAACTTTCTGTCAATACAGAACTTTGGAAATTATTTTGTCCGGCCGGCTCGATCAAACGGGGCGGGGATCAAAAAATGATCTCGCAGCACACGCCGTCCTTGTTGTGCCATTCGATCTGGCCCTTGAGCTGGCGGACAAAGGTATCGACCAGGAACAGGCCCAGCGTGTTGTGGTTGGGGAAGCGAAAATCGGGGGACAGGCCGACGCCGTTGTTGCTGACCGTGAGGCGGTAGCGGTTTTCCGGCATGTCTTCGATGGCCACGCGAATCTGGTGCGGGTGGGCCAGATCAACTGCGTCGGCGGGGAAGGCGTGTTTGAAGGCGTTGGATACCAGTTCGTTGATGATCAGCCCGCAGGGAATGGCTTTTTGCACTTCAAAAAAGATGTTTTGCACATCGACCTGGATGTGAATCAAGTCTGCGCTTTCAAGTTTCAGTCGAATCGGTGAATGTTTATCCGACTGGTACGTGGCGAGCAGGTCGGAAATCAGGGTTTGCACATAGACATTCATGTCGATGTGCGACAGATCGGAGGGCTGGTACAGCAGTTCGTGGACGATGGCCATGGCCCGCACGCGGCTTTGGCTTTCGCGCAGCACGACGGCGGCCTGTGTATCCTGGGCATATTGGGCCTGAAGGTCGAGCAGACTGGAGATGACTTGCAGGTTGTTCTTGACCCGGTGGTGAATTTCGCGCAGCAGGGCTTCTTTTTCCGCCAGATCGGCCTGAATTTGCATCTGGGCCTGTTTGCGCTCGGTGATGTCCAGGTGAGTGCCGACCATACGCCGGGGGCGGCCTTGGGCGTCTCGCTCGATCAACTTGCCATTGTCCAGAATCCACCGCCAACGGTTATCCCGGGTACGCAGGCGGTATTCGGCTTCATAGGTGTCGGTTTTGCCTTCCAGGTGCGCGTTGACTGTCGCCATGACTCTGGCGAAATCGTCGGGGTGCAGCAAATCTTGCCAGGCCTCGACACACTGGCCGAGTTCGTCAAGCGTGTAGCCCAGCATTTCTGCCCAACGTTCATTCAGGATGTTTTGCCCGCTCTGGATGTCCCAGTCCCACAAGCCGAGATTGGCGCTGCGCAGGGCCAGGTCCAGGCGCTCCTGGCTTTCGCGCAGCGCTTCCGCGGCTTGTTTTTGTTGGGCGATTTCCCAGAGCACATCGGCCAGGTAAGAGATGGTCCTGATGTCCTGGGCGGTATAGTCGGCCGGCTTGCCGGCGACGCCCAGAACCGCCACCACCCGATCTTCGCGGATCACCGGTACCAACAGGCTGCGGCCTGGCCCGGCGGGTTGTTGATCTGAGGACGGCGCTGTGTTGTCGAGCAGCGGCTTTTTTTCGCGCAAGCAGTCGGCCGCGATGCCGGGCCTCGGCTCGTCGCCGATGAACCACTGCGGTCGGGGAAGGCGCTCGGCGATGGCGGCGCTCGGGTGATAAAAACTGGTTGGGCTGTCGGCAAGTGCGCCGGCCAAGGCCAGCGCATGGGAGATCAGCGCGTCCAGCGGGTGGAGGGCGGCATATTCGATCAGCGCGAGGCGCGCTTCGATCAGCCGCTGGTTCAGGCGTTCCTCGGTCTGGTCGCGAAAGACGAGCACCACGCCGGTGATCTGGCCTTGCGGGGTGAGAATCGGCGCGCCGGCGTCGGCGATGGGGATCGTTTGCCCGTCGTGCGAGATCAACAGCGTGTGGTTGGCCAGGCCCACGATGACGCCCTGGCGCAGCACGCGGGATACCGGGCTTTCGACGGCGCGGTGGGTTTCCTCGTTGATGATCCGGAAAACCTCGTCCAGCGGTTTGCCGGCGGCCTCAGCTTCGCGCCAGCCGGTCAGCTGCTCGGCGACCGGATTCATGCGCCGCACCCGCCCGCCGGTGTCGGTGGCAATCACCCCATCGCCGATGGAGTAGAGGGTGATCGCCAGTTCCTGGCGGCTGGCACGCAGCGCGTTGTTGCCTTTGAGCACCAGCATGGACAGAGCCGAGATGACGCCAACCAGCAGCGATTCGATGAGAAAGGGCTGCTCGCGCCAGCCGTCAATGATGCCGGGCCAGATGGGGCGCCCGCGCAAAAAAGCGATAAAGCCCCAGATGGCCGGCGTGGTGGCAATCTGGTAGCAGAACAAGATCATCAGCAGCCAGGCCAGGCCATAGCCGATCCAGTTTTGCAGGCGGGCGAGCCAGCGGGTGTGGACGAGCCGGATGATCAGCAGGATGGGCAGCGCGTACATCATGTTGCCGATAAAGACCGTGCTCAAGGGGAGAGGGGACAGGCGCGAGACGGACAGGACACCGGCCAGCAGCAGCGCCATTCCCCAATGGTTCAGGATTGCAAAGCCAATAAAGCCGAAAATCCAGCGCCCTTCGATAAAGACATCGGTGTAGGGGATGTTGACGCTCAGGTAGCTCGTCGCCGCACCGAGGACGGCCAGGATAGCAAAGCGGGCCAGTTCGTCCGGCCACGAGATGGTGTGTTGGCCCGGCGGCTCCGGGTTGTTCGTCGGATCAGGCATCGAGCACCTTTCGCACGCGGCGGGCCAGTTCTTCAAGTGTGAATGGTTTTTCCAGCAGCGCTGTGTTTGCCGTCAAAACGCCCAGCGCCGAGATGGCATTGTCGGTATAACCCGAGATGTACAGCACGCGCAGGTGAGGCAGGTGGGTGCGCAGCGATTCGGCCAGTTCGCGCCCGCTCATTTCCGGCATGACCACATCGGTGATCAATAATCTGATTTTGTCTCCGTATTGCTCGCTCAGTGCAAGCGCCTGGCCGGGGCGGCGCGCGACCAGGACGTTGTAGCCATAGCGGATCAGTGCGCGTTCGGCCAATGCGCGCACCACGTCTTCGTCTTCGACCAGCAGCAGGGTTTCGCTGCCTTGCAGCGCATCTTGCCTGAGAACTGGGGCGCGGTGTTCGGCGGGCATTTGTTCGATCTGGGGTAGGTAAATCTTGAACGTTGTGCCCGCGCCGGCCTGACTTTCGACTTGAATCTGCCCGCCGCTCTGCTGGATAACTCCCCAGACCATCGACAGGCCCAGGCCGGTGCCTTTGCCGTGTTCTTTGGTGGTAAAGAATGGCTCGAACAGGTGCGCTTTGACCTCGTCGGTCATGCCTATGCCGGTATCGCGGACGGTCAGCAGCACGTAAGGGCCGGGTCGCGTGTCGGGGTCGCGTTCGATGTCCTGGGAGGGGAGCGTGACGTTGTGGGTAGACAGGGTAAGCTGCCCGCCGCCGGGCATGGCGTCGCGGGCGTTGACGCACAAGTTCATGACCACCTGCTCGATCTGTCCCGGATCGGCCAGCACCGGCGCCAGGTTGGCATCCAGTTTGACTGTGAGCTGGATGTTTTCGCCGATCAAGCGGCGCAGCATTTTTTCCATCTCGGCGAGAATGTCATTGATCGAGATGATTCGGGGCTGCAATATCTGCTTGCGGCTGAAGGCAAGGAGCTGGTTGGTCAATGCCGCGGCGTGATCGGCGGCACGCTTGACCTCTTCCAGGTCGGCCAAAATGGGGTCGCCGGGGAGCAGTTCATCGATGGCGAACTGGTTATAGCCCTTGATCGCCGTCAGCAGGTTGTTGAAATCGTGGGCGACGCCGCCGGCCAGTTGGCCGATCACCGCCAGGCGATCCTGGTGCCGGACGCGGGCCTGCATCTCGCGCTCGCCGGTCATATCGCGCAGCACCAGCACCCAACCGATCTGGTTGGGTTCGAGGTGGATGGGCCGGCCAATCGCTTCAAAGGTTTTGTCTTTTCCTTTCACCTCGTGCCAGGCCGGGTCTTGTGGCCAACTGAGCAAACTGGTGAGGGGGATGTCGCCCAGTTCGTCCAGCCGCTCGCCGACTTGGGCGCAGGTCAAGAGCGCCAGGTCGCGCTGCGCGGCCGGGTTGGCGAGGACGATGCAGCAATCCGGGTCGAGCAGCAGCACTCCTTCAGGAACGGCGTTCAGCACATCGCGGAGCTGCTGTGCTTGCGCGCGGATTTGTGCCAGCAGCAGATCCCGCTCGCGTTCGGCCTGCAGCCGTTCGCTGGTGTCGGTGCCGATGCTGAGTATGGCCGGCCGGCCCATCCAATCGACCTGCTTGGCGAAAATTTCGAGCGGGATGATCGAGCTATCCCGGCAGCGGTGGTTGACCTGGAAAGACGCTTCACCCCTTTCGATGACTTGGCGCATGCGTTGTGCGATCAGCGCGGCGCTTTCGGGCATATCCAGGTCGCGCAGGTTGAGGGCCATAAATTCATCCTGGGTGTATTGGTGCAGATCGAACGTCTTTTGGTTGGCATAGAGGAATGTGCCATCGAAATCGTGAACGGTGATCGAGTTGGGGGCCACGTCCAGCATCTCGGACATGACCCGCATGCGGGCTATCGCGCGCCTGCGGGCGGTGATGTCGGTGGAAACGCCGCACAGGGCGATCGGCCGGCCTTGGTTGTCATAGATCACCTGGGTGCGGCAGTCGAGGATGACCTCATGCCCGTCGGCGGCATAGTTGATCACCTCGCCGCGCCAGTGGCCGTCCTGAATTGTTTCCCGGAGGATCTCTTGCTGGCTGGCCCCGCGCGTTGGATCCTCGCCGTATATGCTGATATTTTGGCCGATCAATTCTTCACGCGGACGGCCCAGGGTGATCACCTCGGCATCGTTTACGTAGGTGATGGTCCCGTCCAGGTCGGTGATGGTCACGCGATCCTGAATCTGGTTCAATACCAGCGCTTGAATCTGCAATTCGGCTTCGCGGACGCGCAGCTCGCGCTCCAACCGGTGGCGGTGCAGGGTGATCTCGATGTTGCTGAGCAGTTCACGGTCGCGGAAAGGTTTGAGGATATAGCCATAAGGTTCGGTCATTTTGGCGCGGCGCAGCACGTCTTCATTGGCATAGGCGGTCAAATAGATGATCGGCACGTCTGTTTGACGGTGAATCTCTGCGCTGGCCTGGATGCCGTCGATGCTGCCGTCCAGTTCGATGTCCATCAGGATCAGGTCGGGGGCAATGCCCGGGATCGCCCCGATGGCTTCTTGGCCTGAAGCCAGGATCGCCGGGACGACGTAACCTGCCTGTTCCAGCTTGCGCTGGATGGTTTGCGCGACCAACAGATCGTCTTCGACGATCACAATACGCGGCGCATTCATGATCTATTCCTTTCCCCCTCGCCCATCGGCGATGGTTCGACTGGCCAGGCTGTCTTTTCTAGTATAACATTTTCTGATCGATCATTCAATCACGAGCACTGTTTTTTGAGGTTAAACTGCCTTGCCCTTTTCGCAGTCTGGTATTACAATCGCTCACAAATTGAATGGCTTTAGGGTTCATAAAAGATCGAGTTCCCACATAAACGCCCCGGGGACGAGGCTTTGAGCGTCAAGTGCAGCAAGTTGTAAATTTACGGTAACTGCTCAGCCTGCGCTGGTCGAGTAGGCCTCACCGCATTTGTGAGGCCATATCGAGACCAAGCAGGCTACGCAAACGCGCTCGCGTGGTCTCGATACAGGCTTTAGCTTTGCTAAAGCCTTACTCGACCGACGCTCGACCTGTTTGCCTGAGCAGTTACAATTTACGAACTATTGGATTGAGGAAAGGGGAGCAAAGACATGTGTATTCCCAAGACAATGCAAGCCGTGGTGGTATATGGCCCGGAGGATTACCGGCTGGAAACGGTGCCTGTGCCAGCGGTCGGGCCGGGCGAGGTCCTGGTGCGCGTGCTGGCGACCGGCATCTGCGCCAGCGACGTGAAAACCTTCATCGGCGCGCGGGTGTGGGGCTCCGACCAGATCAAGCCGTACATCCAGGTTCCGGTGATCCCCGGTCACGAGTTCGTCGGCGAGGTGGTGGCGTTGGGCGCGGGTGAAAAATACGGCCTGGAGATCGGCGATTGGGCCGTTTCGGAGCAGATTGTGCCTTGCGGGGAATGCCGGTTCTGTCGTCGCGGCCAATACTGGATGTGCCAGCAGCACGACATTTACGGCTTTATCCGGGGCCGTGCCGAAGGCTCGTGGGCCGAGTACATGAAATTTCCGGCTAATGCGCTCAACTACCAGGTGCCCAAGACACTCCGGCCCGAACACGCCGCACTGATCGAGCCGCTGGCCTGCGCCATCCACGCCGTCGAGCGCGGTGACATCCAGTTGGGCGATGTGGTGGTTATCGCCGGGCTGGGGCCGATCGGCATGTGCATGCTGCAAACGGCGAAACTCAAAGGCCTCGGCACGTTGATCGCGCTCGACTTGCAGCCCGCACGGCTGCAAATGGCCCGCGAACTGGGCGTCGACCTGGCCCTCAACCCCCAAGAAGAGGATGTCGTCGCGCGCGTGCTCGACATGACTGGGGACTATGGCTGCGACGTGTACATCGAAGCGACGGGAGCCGGCCCGGCGGTCAACCAGGGACTACAGATGATCCGCCGGTTGGGTACGTTTGTCGAGTTTAGCGTCCACGCCGCGCCGGTGTCGGTGGACTGGTCGATCATTGGCGATGTTAAAGAGTTGAACATTCACGGCGCGCACCTCGGCCCGTACTGCTATCCCAAGGCGATCCGCTACCTGCAAGATGGCACCGTTGCCGCCGACCGCATCGTCAGCCACACCCTGCCGCTAAGTGACTTTCGCGCCGGGATCGAGATGGTTCACAATCAGATCGACTCGATGAAGGTGGTGCTGATACCATAAAACAAAAGCCAGCCAGCCTGGTCTCGATGCTACTCGACCGGCATCTTGCATTGAGCCGCAAACGCCTCGATCTGCGCCAACTGGGACGGCGTCGGTTTGACAAAAGGGCGCACGCGGCGCACCGTCGCCCAGGCCTGCGCCGGCGACAGCCCGGTGCTGACCAGGTAGGCCACGGCCATCGTCGCTGCGCGGCCGACGCCTGCCCCGCAGTGGATGTACACCTCACCGCCGGCCGCGATCTCGTCGCGGATGAACGCCGCACCCTGCGCCAGTTGCTCAATCGACGGCGCGGTGTCGTCGACCACCGGCAAGTACAGATAGCTTTCCGGGGCAATGCCCGCCGCTGCATCATCGAACTCGATGCGCATATTGACCACCGCCGTCACCCCGCGCCGGGCCAACCTGGGCCAGCCGCGCTTTTTGTACTGCCCGCCGACGTGCAGTTGGGGCAAAATTTGGCTCACCCGGCGGATCGGCGCGCCGGTGATTCGCAGCACAATGTGCTCCAGCGCCCATACCAGGGTCACTCCCAGGCTGTAATGGGTCAGACGATAGGCCAGGATTTGAAACCCCTTGGCGATTTTGTGTAAAATGCTCACGCTATACACTCCACTGTCCGTCCTTTGAAATCCAGAGCCGTATTCTACTCGACTTGGCCGAATCTGTCGAATATAAATTTGAACTGGGGACGCGAATGTGATATAATATCCTCCTAACCGGCCTGAACATCCTCTCTCGTTTTGACATCACTGGCCTACAATTTCATCCACCCTCCGAGCCATCTCGCTCCCTCTGGGAAGGGATGGACGATAAGGTGCAGAGAGCAATTTCTGCGCCTGCCGCATTTGCAAAGGAGGCAGCATCGACTCGTCAAGTCGATGCTGCCTTTTGTTTTTTCACCCAACCGCGCCAATCCGGGTTGGCGCCATTCTCATTCACGAGGAGGTGTGTGATATGTGGATTTTACGCATCAACATGACCGACCGTTCTTATTCGCTCCAGGATGTGCCTGAGGTCTACCAAAAATTGGGCGGCCGCGGGCTGACATCCACCATTGTGTGCGACGAGGTTCCCCCAACCTGTCAGGCGCTTGGCCCCAACAACAAGCTCATCTTTGCGCCGGGCATCGTTAGTGGCACCACGGCCCCCTCATCGGCGCGCATCTCGGTGGGGGCCAAGTCTCCGCTCACCGGCACGATCAAGGAATCCAACTCGGGCACCGGCATGTCCCCGGCCCTGGCCGCGATGCGCATCAAGGCCCTCATCGTCGAAGGCTTTCCCAAGGATGACGGCTACTGGATGGTTCATCTGACCTGGGACGGCGCCAGGCCCAAGGTCGAATTCCTGCCCGCCGACGAGTACGTGGGCCAGGATCTGTACGAGGTGTTCCCCAAGCTCTTTGATCACTTTGGCAAGGTGCAGATCAGCGGCATCGGTGTGGCCGGCGAATTCCTGTATGGCAACTCGGGCATTGTCTTTAACGACATGAAGGGCGGCCCAACCCGTTATTCGGGCCGCGGCGGGCTAGGCGCGGTGATGGGCAGCAAAAAGCTCAAATTCATCGTCGTTGACCGCCAGGGCGCGCCGGGCGTCGAGTTTGCCGACAAGGGCCTTTTCGACGAGGGGCGGGTCAAGCTGCGCGACGCGTTGCAAACCCACGCTCTGACCAAGCCGCAGGGCGGCCTCAACACCTATGGCACCGCCGTGCTGATCAACATCATGAACGAGGCCGGCGGCCTGCCCACGCGCAACTTTTCGTCGGGCCGTTTCGAGAGCGCGGCCAAGATCGCCGGCGAAGCCATTTTCGAGGGCAACAAGGAGCGCCTGGGCAAAGAGGTGTACAACCATGCGTGCAGCCCCGGCTGTATCATCCAGTGCTCCAACACGCTCTATGCCGCCGACGGCTCTGAAATCGCCTCCTGCGTCGAGTACGAGTCGGACTGGGCGTTGGGGGCCAACTGCGGCATCGACAACCTGGACGACATCGGCAAGCTGGTCATGCTGTGCAATGCCTACGGCCTGGACACCATCGAGATGGGTACCACGCTGGCCGTGGCGATGGAAGGCAAGGTGCTCGATTTTGGCGACAGCAAAAAGGCCATCGCGCTGATGCACGAAATCGGCAAGGGCACACCGCTGGGACGCGTCCTGGGCAGCGGCACCAATGTCGCGGCGCAAGTCCTGGGCGTGCGACACAACCCCACCGTCAAGGGGCAAAGCATGCCTGCCTATGAGCCGCGCGCGGTCAAGGGCATTGGCGTGACCTATGCCACCACCACCATGGGCGCCGACCACACCGCCGGTTACACCATCGCCCCCGAAATCGCCAGCGTCGGCGGTTCGGTCGATCCAATGTCGCCGGAGGGTAAGGCCGAATTGAGCCGCGCTTTCCAGGCCACCACCGCCGTCATCGACTCGACCGGGCACTGCCTGTTCATCGCCTTTGCCATCCTCGACATTCCCGAAGGCTACCAGGGCATGGTCGACGAGATGAACGGCGTGCTTGGCACCAATTATGCGGCCAGCGACGTGATTCCACTGGGTGCAGAGATTTTGCGCAAGGAGCGGGCCTTTAACGAGGCCGCCGGGTTCACCAGCGCGCACGACCGCCTGCCCGAATGGATGACCTATGAGCCGCTGCCGCCGCACAATACGGTCTTTGATGTGACCGCCGAGGCGCTGGACAGCGTCTACGGCGGCTTGTAGGACAACAAGTAGGGGCGCTTGCAACTCGCAGAGTTGCCTGCGCCCCTACAAAATGATGTAAGACTACACTTGACCGTGGAGTGTCAAATCGGCGCCAGTCGGGCCATAGAAACTGTCATTCCCGCGCAAGCGGGAATCCCAAAACCGTTGGATGCCCGCTTTTCCCGTTTTCACGGGAATGACGGTTGCTACCTGGCTAATCACGGTTTAGTGTGGTGCTACCAATAGAGGAAAAATGGCAAAAAATACTGAAAAATGGCCTACGCCTTTTAAAATTACTAGAATAACCCTTCCTGTACCTGTCGAAATTTCGGGGCCGTCTTTTGCTAAATGTGCGATTAGTATACAAGCAGAAACCTTTCTAGTTCAGGGAATTGTCAATCAAGTTCAATTGGATTCACTCAAAGAATGGGGAAAACTCGATCCGCAATCAGTTATTCCACTTGATCAAGATCGTTTTGCTCTAGCAAATATCATAGACAAAAGCTCACTGGAAGAATTCTGCGAGTTCTGGAAATCGGCGACATTGTCTGGTCAATATCAAGCACTGAAAGCTGAAATCGTCAAAGTCTGTCAAGTGGCATTTGAATAATAGTAATTAATGAAAATCAACGTAAAAATTTTCGCCACCTTGATCCGCTTTGTGCCCGGCGTCCGCGCCGGCGTCGCGCAAGAGATTGACCTGCCCGCCGGCAGCACGCTGGCCGACCTGGTCGCGTGCCTGGCGCTGCCGCCGGACGAGGTCAAGGTGATTTTTGTCAATGGCAAGAAGCAAGAGCAGGATTATCGACTGACCGCTGGCGACGAGGTGGGCATTTTTCCGCCGATTGGAGGAGGCTAGAACGCAATGGACACCATCACCATCGACACCTGGCTGTACGGCCCGCTGGCTCGCTACGGCGGCGACCCGGCCAACAAGGTCTTTGCCAACGTTCACCCCAAACTGCCGGCATCCAGCACGCTGGGCGATCTGCTGGCTCAACTCGGCCTGCCCACCGAGGAGCGCGGCATCACCTTTATCAACGGCGCGCTCAGCGCCATGCCCGGCGTCCAGCCCGATCTGGAGCACGTTTTGAGCGACGGCGACCGGGTGGCGCTGTTTCATCGCAAGAGCATGTGGCCCTTTCAATACCGCCACGGCGTGGCCACGACACCCGAATTTGCCGCCGCCACCACGCAGACCGAAACGCTTTTCCACGCTCACATGGACGATGCATAACCATTCGCCTATGTCGTGAGCCGCCAAAGCCCCGTGCATTCGGGCAAAACGACCCAGCCGTTTTCCACCACCTGCCGGGCCAGGGCGTCGCCGAAAAAGAAGCGCGCCAGCGCTTCCGCCTCGTCCAGCGAGGTAAAGCGATAATCGGTGCGAATCCAGGTCGATTCGAACCCCCACGCTTCCAGAAAAGCAAAATATGCGCGCAGCGGCTCCGGCGCGTGCGGCGTCTCGAACCCCGTGCCCAGCGTTTCCAGCAAGAGGATACTGCCGCCCGGTCGCAGCACGCGGCGCATCTCGGCCAGGCCGCGCTCAAGCTCGCGCCGCCAAGTCTGCGGATAGTCGACGGCGAGATAACACACGCTCCAGCCGGCAACGACCAGATCAGTTGAAGCGGCGGGCACGGGCAAATGTCGATGATCGGCAACTGCTACCTGCCAGTTGCGCAGGCCGGTCTGTGCCAGCTTGCACCTCGCTATGCCCAGCATGTGCGGTGACAGGTCAAAGGCGCGGATGCCGCGCACCCACGGCGCGAGCAAGCCGGTCAATCGCCCGGTGCCCGCGCCCGGCTCGACCACGTCGGCGCCATCCAGCGCCGCCAGCGACCGTACCGCCGGCAAAATGTTGCCCTGGTAATCTTCACACGAGACCAGTCGATCGTATCGCGCCGCCTGAGCGGCATAGATTTCGTGACAATCCGGCATTACTTTTCCTCCGGCGGCGCGCCCGCCGCCTGAGCGGCATAGATTTCGTGACAATCCGGCATTACTTTTCCTCCGGCG
>CAYRXM010000026.1:0-21306 GCA_964428175.1 uncultured Anaerolineae bacterium | reverse complement strand
GCGCGCCCGCCGCCTGAGCGGCATAGATTTCGTGACAGTCCGGCATTATCCTGCTCCTGGTTCCGCGCGTGCTGCCTCGCCAGCCAGCTTTTTGACCTGGGCCATCTCGTCGGGCGCGTCATGGGCATCGACCACGTGCCAGGCGATCTCGTAGCGTTCGGCCAACGCGGCCAGTGCCTCCCACAGATCGCGATGCTTGACCGGACTGCCGTCGCGCGTGCGCCAGCCGTCGGCGGCCCAACTGCGCGTCCAGGCGGTGGCGCCATTTTTGAGGTAATCGGAGGTGGTGTACAGGTGGACGGGCACAGCGCGGTTCAGCGCGCGCAGCCCTTCCAGCGCTGAACGGATGTGCAGCCGGTTGCTCGACGTGTTCCCCTCGCCGCCACTGAGGGTCTTGATCTGATCGCGGTAGCGCAGCAGCACCGCCCAGCCGCCCTTTTTCTCCTTGCCCAGGTATGAGACTGCCGTAAACAGATGCACGGCCTGATCGTCATCTAGAGAAAGCGCGCAAGTTGGAATCATCGACCGCGCCAGTCGGTCGACGTGCTCGTTCCAGCGGTCGCCGGCGTGGCCTTTGGCCCAATGCCAGGTGATCTCGTGCCGCCGCACTTGCTCGACCAGGGCCTGCCACAAGTCCTGGTTTTTGACCGCCGTTTCGCCCGTCGTCTGCCAGCCGCTTTCTTCCCAGCGGGGCAGCCATTCGACGATCCCCTGGCGCAGGTATTGCGAATCGGTGTACAATTCGACCTGATGCGGCCGCTTTAGCGCGCGCAGCGCTTCCAACGCCGCGCGCAGTTCCATCTGGTTGTTGGTCGTTTGCGCCTGGGCGCCGCGCAGTTCGCGCGGTTTTTGACCGGCGCACAACAGTACCGCCGCCCACCCGCCGGGGCCAGGGTTGGGGTTGCACGAACCGTCGGTGTAAATGGTGACCTGGAGCTTGCTCATCCGTTGATCCCTGCCAGCCGCAGCGCCAGCGCGCACAGGTCATCGACACGCCAGACAGTATCACTACCCAGCGGCCACTCGCCGCGCAGCGCCTGCACCCAACGTGCCGGGATCGCTGCGAATCCGTATGCCGCGCCGGCCAGCGCACCGACCACGGCGCCTGCCGTGTCGGCGTCGTTGCCCAGGTTGACCACTTGAATCACGGCTTCTTCAAACGAGTTGGTGCTCATCAATCCCCATACCGCGCTTTGCAGCGTGTGGCGCACCCAGCCGCTGTTCGCCAGCACCGTGCGCGACAGCCGGGGCGACTGCTCGACGACACGGCGCAAAGATTCCGGCACGGCTGCGTCCTCCAGCGCGGTGGCGAGGGCCTGGCCGCGCGATTGGCCGTGAAAGAGGTGGTACAGGGCGGCATTGGCCCACGCGCAGGCGGCCACGCACTCGTCGTGCGGGTGTGTGACCTGGCTTTGCAGGCGGCTGTCGGCGAGCAGTCGATCCAGGTCGTCCCAGCAGGCCACGGCGACCGGCCAGCAGCGCATCAGCGAGCCGTTGCCCGCCGAATCCGGGTTTTGCGCCTGCACGGCCTGGATGGCATCGCGCCAGCCCGTCCCGGAGGCGATGCGCGACAGGACGTTTCGGGTGTGAATGCCGATGTCGGGTGGGCCGGACTGCTGCCAGGCCACGAAACGCCGCGCCAGATCGTTCGCGTCGAGCGGGCGATGGGCCAGCAGGCTTTCGGCCAGGGCCAGCGCCATCTCGGTGTCGTCGGTGAAACTGCCCGCCGGGATGCGGCCTGGTCGCATGTCGCGCACCAGCGCATTCACTGACTGCGCCGGGCCGAATTCCAGCGGCATGCCCAGCGCATCGCCGACCGCCGCGCCGACGGCGCAGCCCAGGATTCGATCTCGAATTTGCTCGTCCATCTTTTTACCCCAACGATCCAACAACTGCCTTGAGCCATGCCTGGGCGATCAGCGCGTGTCCGGCCGGCGTGGGATGCACACCGTCGGCGGCCCAAAAGGCCGGTTCGCGGCGGGTTGAGGCCTGGGCAAAAATGCCGTCGAGCGGCACATAAATCGCTCCGAACCGGCGGGCCAGATCGCGGGCGACGGCGATCTTGGGATCGAGATCGACGCGCCACGCCCGGCGGTCGTCGGGAACGGGCAGAAGAAACGGCTCGCAGATCACCAGCCGCGCGCCGAGTTGATCGCGTACCTGGGTCAAAATGGCGTGGTACGAAGCCTCGAACGCTTCCGCCGAGGTGGGATCGTTGTGGTCGTAGCGCCGCCAGGTGTCATTGATCCCGATCAGGATCGAGACCAGGTTCGGCTTGAGGGCCAGGCAGTCGGGCTGCCAGCGCGCGGCCAGGTCTTTGGCCCGGTCGCCGCTGATGCCTCGGTTGACCAGGTGCGCCCCTTTTTCCGGCCAGGCTGCCCCAAACCAGGCGGCGATCATCGCCGCATAGCCCCGCCCCAGGTCGGCGTCGTTCTCCCGGCTGCGCCCGGCATCGGTGATGCTGTCACCCTGAAACAAAACAAGATCGCCCGGTTGAATCATGTGTGTCCTCCTCAAGTGGAATTCAGTCTTGGCAAGTATAGCCCAATCGCGCCGGGCCGTCAAAACAACCAACAGTCGAAAATTATGTCATTTTCCGTCAAGATTTTGTGGTATAATAGCGGAGAATTGATCATTGGGAGAGGGCTATGAGCAATGTTGCCACGCGGCTGTTGTCGCTGATCATGCTGCTGCAATCAAAATCGAGTTGGAAGGCCTCGGAATTGAGCAACGAACTCAAGATTTCCGAGCGCACGGTGCATCGCTACATGGCGATGCTGGAAGACATGGGCATTCCCATCTATTCCGAGCGCGGGCCGTATGGCGGTTTTGCGCTGCTGCGCGGCTATAAACTGCCGCCCTTGATCTTTACTGCCGAAGAGGCCACGGTGCTTTATATGGGGGCCAACCTGATGGGCGAAATCTGGGGGCAGACCTACGAAGCGGCAGTCACGTCGGTCACGGCCAAGCTGGACAACGTGCTGCCCGACGACCTGCGCCACGAGGTCGCCCAGGCGCGACACAATCTCGTCGTCTCTGGCCTTACCGCGCGCGATTACCGCCCCTGGGACCCCACGATTCACAAGCTGCGTGAGTGCATCGCCAACCATCACTGCGTCAGCATCCAGTATCACAGTTTTGGTCTGGAATTGACCGAACGGGTGGTCGAACCTTATGCGCTGACCCTGCAATGGGGGCTGTGGTACCTGATCGGTTTTTGCCGGCTGCGGCAGGATTTGCGCACCTTTCGTATCGACCGCATCCGGCAGATCACGCCAATCAAAGAATGTTTTGTAATGCCCCGCGATTTTGACGTGCGCGAGTATATGGCCCGGATGATGCACTTTGAGCCGACCTATCGCGTAGAGATTCACCTGGATCGCAGCATTGCCGCCCAGATTCGTGAACGACAGGGCCACTGGATGCAGATTCAAGATCACAGCGACGGATCGATCACCGCTCGCTTTGGCGTGGCGACGCTCGACTGGGTCATCGGCTGGACGCTCAGTTATGGAAACAAGGCCAGGGTGCTCGCCCCGCCCGAGCTAATCGAACAGATTAAAGCGACGGCGCGGGGTGCGCTGGCGCAATACCAGTAGCAAGACCGCCAAAAAAGGGCGCAGCATGGATGCGATGCATCCGATTGCTGCGCCCTTGTCGTGAATCGCTACGCTTTCTCTACCGGGAACCGGATCTCGGTCACATAGCGCGACGGGTCGCCGGACTCTGGCCCTTGCAAGTACACCTCGCAGGTCGGACCGGAAATCCGGTAGCCGTTGGCTTCGATCCACTTCATCAACTGGCCAAAAGTACCGCCGACGGTCTCATAGCTGCCCTGGTGGATGATGCAGGCCGCTTGTTCGACGGCAGGTAGTTCCCAGCACTTGATCCGGCCTCCCCCGGCAACTGCACCGGACACGGGCACGGCGATTTCGACATCGACCACATCTTCCTTGAACTCCTGGTCGTAATAGATGCCGATCGGCGGGCCGGCAGGGGCTATTTTGTGCTGTCCCAGGTAGCCAAAGACCTCGCCAAAGAGCTGCTGGACGCCCTGGATGGGCACGGTGTCTCGCACCGAAATAACGGTTTGTGGAGCGAGCTTTTTAATGACCACGTCTTGTGTAAGCATAGATTCCTCCTGTTCGATTTGTTTCAGCCGCCACTCGACCCGCGCCAGCCGCGCCTGATCGTCTTCAACTCGCTGTCGGATCTCAGCCTGTTTGAGCCGCAAGATGCCGCGAATCTGGTCTGCCGATAAATCCTCGTCCAACAGTTGTGCGATCTGATCCAGCGCAAGTCCCAGGTCTTTCATCGCCAGAATGCGATGCAGACGAGGCAACTGGCTGGCCGAGTAGTAGCGGTACCCGGTGAAGCGATCGACCTCTGCCGGCTTGAGCAGGCCAATCTCATCATAGTAGCGTAGCGTCTTGGTGGGTACCTGGCTGAATTTTGAAAATTCACCGATTTTGAACATTGTTTGTCTCCGTGCACGTTCCAAACCGAGTAGCTTGAACTGAAGGCCTTCAATGCTTACAGTGTACACCTTCCAGCAACTGGAAAGTCAAGACCCAATTTTCGCAAGTATTTTCTCACACGCAGCAGTTGCACGGCCTGGCTTCTTTGTCCAGGTCGAGGGCATCCCAGGCCGCCGGCTCTTCCTCGCACAGGGCAATGGGACAAGCGCCATCCAGCACATCAATCGCCTGCCGGTAAAGAGCCAGCCGAACCTCAAACGGATAACGCGCGGGACGCTTTTTGTCGTCGGGAAGCTCTAGTTCATCCAGCAGGCCATCATCCACAAAACGAAAGAGGTTGTGATCCGCGCGCAGCGTGCCCAACGTGACCCGCTCTGGCTGCAAGGCTTTGACCCGCGCAGCGACGTCGCCGTGCTCATAGCCGCGAAACATCGGATCGATGCGCAGGCGCAGCCGCCAGCCGCGCGCCTTGAGGTCAGCGGCCGCAGCGAGCCGGTCTTCCACCGTCGCCGCCCCCTTTTCAAAGCGCCGCGCCGCCTCCGGGTGAGTCATTGAAAAGGAAACCACCACGTTAGGACACGGCTCCAGATCGTACAGCGGCTTGCACTCCTGCCGCCCACCTTTGGTCAGAAAGAGCAGTGTGTGCGGACGCCCTTGCGCGGCCTGGCGAAAGGTTTCCACCAACGTCGCCACAACCGGACGCACCGGTTCAAAGGCAAAGCTATCCGAAAGGCTGCCGGCATTGAGCATATAGGAGTGCAAATCGTCGCGGGCAATCCAGTGGCGAATCTCTTCGATCATCTCGTCTACGTTGGTGAACGCCTCGTGGGCCTTGAGATGTCCGAACGAGGATTTGAGGTAGCAGTAGCTGCACTGGGGCGAAAACAGACAGCCGTTGGCATGAGCCAGGGCGTAAAAGTTCGGACACACCGTAGGCGGCGGTTCAGAATACAAAAGACGGATAAAGCGACTCTTGCGCTCTCTAAGCTGATATTTGGCGGATGTCATTGGGGGCTGCTCCTTGAAAAAATTGATATAAACAGCCCCTCATTATACCCGATCCGCCAGTTACAAGCCAGCCCAGTTCTGGAGAGCCTCAACCCATTTTCTGCCCTTCGACCATCTTGCAGAAACAGCGTATTGGTCGTGCCCCAGCAACGGTGCAAATCGCCTGTTGCTTCAAGTTCTTGCGCGCCCCTCATCCGGCCATTGCATATGGAACTATGGGCCAGGATCGAGCGTCATAAAAGTATATGACACAAGAGGTAATAAAAATGCAAGACAAACACACCCCATTTGATACCTTGCTCGATTGGGTGCGCGCTCGTGCGCGCTCGATCCTGATCGCAACGATTGTGCTGGGCATCCTGGACCTGGGCTTGCTCGGGACAGCCTTTCTGCTGGCCAAGTCTCCGCTGCCTATGTGGCCGACAACGGCGGTGTCCACACTCACGCCAACACAACCGGCGACGCCCACTGCGACAACCGTCATCGAACCGACGTGGACGCCGTTGCCCACCCAGGAACCGGCGGCTACGCCAATGGTCGAGCCGGCCGCAACGTCCACACCAACGCCGACGGCGGTTGTCTGGCCCACGCACACCCCCACGCCGGTCATCACCGACTGGAAAGGCGAATACTGGCCCAACACGGCGTTATCGGGCACGCCGACGCTGGTGCGCAACGACCCGGCGATCAATTTCGTGTGGGGCAATGCCGCACCCGCCGAGGGCCTTCCCGTCGACGGCTTTTCAGTGCGCTGGACACGCGCGCTGCACTTTGACGGTGGCCTGTATCGCTTTCGCGCCACGATGGACGACGGGATGCGCGTGTATCTGGATGGGGAAACGCTTATCGACGCCCTCCAGGACGGCTCGGCGCGCGAACGCACTGCCGATGTCACCCTGTCGGCGGGCGTCCACAAGTTGATCGTCATTTATTATGAACGCAGCGGCACGGCAGTCGCCCAATTTAGTTGGGACAAGCTGGCCACCTATCCCGATTGGAAGGGCGAATACTGGCCCAACCTCAAGCTGGAGGGCCAGCCCGTGCTGGTGCGCAACGATCCGGCGATCAATTTCAACTGGCAGCAGAGCAGCCCTGATTCGACTCTGCCCGCCAATGGCTTTTCGGCGCGCTGGACGCGCAAGGCTACATTTGAGCGCGGCGTCTATCGCTTTCGCGTCCTGGTTGACGATGGCGCACGGTTGTGGGTCGATGACCAACTGCTGATCGACGCCTGGGCCGATCACAGCGCGCAGGAATTCACCATCGACCACGCGCTGGTCAAGGGCGAGCATTCGCTCAAGGTCGAGTATTACGAGCGGCTCGGCCAGGCCCAGATCAAGGTGGGCTGGGAAAAAATCGCCGCGCCGACCTATCCCGACTGGAAAGGCGAATACTGGCCCAACCGCACCCTCAACGGCGAACCGGCGCTGGTGCGCAATGACAAGGCTCCGGGTGGCGCATTGGGCCTGGATTTCACCTGGAACGACGTAGGCCCGGCTTTTGGCCTGCCCGCCGACCAGTTCTCGGCGCGATGGACGCGAACCGTCCAGCTTGAAGCGGCCACTTATCGCTTTCACGCCCTGGTCGACGACGGCGTGCGGCTGTGGGTCGACGATCAACGGTTGATCGACGCCTGGTACGACCACAGCGCGCACGAACTCAGCGCCGACATCAGCCTTGCCCGCGGTATGCACGCGCTCAGGGTGGAATACTATGATCAAAGCGGCCAGGCGCGGATCAAGGTATGGTGGGAAAAGGTCGAGGTGTCCTTTACCGACTGGAAGGGCGAATACTGGCCTAACAAAGATATGGTCGGCACGCCCAGCCTGGTGCGCAACGACAAAGACCCTGGCGGAACGTTGGGAATCAACATGAACTGGGGTGCGGGTGCGCCGGCAGCCGGTCTGCCAGTGGACAATTTCTCGGCGCACTGGAGCCGGCAGGTAACGTTCAGCCCCGGTATCTATCGCTTTTATGCCCTGGCCGACGACGCGATTCGCGTCTACCTCGACCAGACGCTGATCATCAACGAATGGCATGGCTTCCAAAACAAGACCTACCAGATCGATCTTCCGGTGAGTGGAGTGCATTCGATCCGCGTCGAATACGCCGAATACGTCGGCGACGCGCGGGTGCAGGTGTGGTGGGCGCGGCTGGGCGATCTGGCAACGCCAACGCCGACGTTGACGCCAACGCCGACGTTGACGCCAACAGCAACCCCAACGTTCACGCCGACGGCAACTGCTACGCCGACTGCCACGAGCGAGCCGACGGCTACGGCAACCGTGCCGCCGTCGCCAACCGCTACGAGCGAACCGACAGCTACACCAACCGTCGAACCGACGGCTACGCCAACCGTCGAGCCGACGGCGACAGATACCACGACGGGGTGACGCTTCGTTATGATGCGGCATATGTAAATGCGCGCGGCCTGGCCGCGCGCATTTACATGTTTGGGGGATAAGGCCTATTCGATCTTGCGTGCAGCCAGCATCTGGTTGAGCAGCCTGTTCCCTGGCGGCACCATGGTCAGTTGCCCCTGCCCCTCCAGAATTTTCTGCGTCTCCAAAATCTCAAACATCGCCGCCGCCACGTCCGGGTCGGCGGCAATGGTCTTCATGGCCTGACCGACGATACGCGGGCGCACGGCGCTGGCCTTGGCAAACTCGATGGCGGCCTGTCGTTCGGCGGTGCTGGTGATAATGTTGACCTGGTTGGCCCCGTCTTGCCTGATCGCCGAAGTGACCTGCCGCAGGCGGTTGACCACTTTGGCTTCGATCTGCTGAATCATACCCATGTCGCGAAAGTGAACCTTGCGGATATAGACCGAGCCGAGCCGGTAGCCCCACTCGTGCGAGCGCGGAGAAACCTCTTCGCGTACAGTGCGGCTCATGGCATGGCGGTTGATCAGCATCTTGTCCAGCGGCAGGTTGCTTAGTGAGCGCACCACGGCATTGCTGACATTGGCCGCCAGCGAGCCGCGCGGGTCGGCGTTTTTGAACAGATACGACACCGGATCGCTGATGTACATCTCGTACCAGATGCCCACGCCCATTGGCGCGCCCTCTTCCGAGTTGACCGGGTTGCTGCGCAGGTATTGTTGATCCAGGCGCATATCCAGCACCCGGCGGTTGCCCAGCCAGTTGACCAGGAAGGCATTGAGTCCCAGTTGTGTAGGCAGCCAATGCAGGCCCGGCTCGTTCAAGATGCCGATCACCTTGCCAAACAGTACAAAGACCTGGCAGGTGCCTTCTTGAACGATGGTATAGAGACCGATCAGCCGCAGGAAAAAGAACATGATCGGCACGATGATCCACATGGCGATAAAACTCACGACTGCCCCGATGGCAAATTCGACTGTGAATTCGACTACAGAACCCATCATTCCACCTCCCGCACGATCTGCCGGGCATGCGCATACAGCCGCAGCCTCACGTTGCGCAGGTAGGCCTGTAATGCGCCCGCTCCACTTTGTTTGAGCGCGCGTAGCTGCTCGGCCAGCGCCAACAGCGGCTCCACCTCGGCCTGCGCGTTGAGTGTTTCAATCTCCACCGCCCGCTTGGATTGGACGATCTTTTGATCGGCTGCGGCCTGGGCCAGGCTGATGTCGGACGAAACCTGGTTGTGCGCAGTGTTGATCGCAGCCAGCGCCGATTCCACCTCGTTCGGCGGGTCGATGCCGGTGATCAGCGATGCGTCGAGGATGATGCCATAGCGCGCCGCCGACGATGCACATTCACGCTCCATATGCTCGTTCAAATCGCGCAGGTTTTTGCGCAGGTCATTGATCGACACGCCGGTGACAACGCTCATATCGCTGCCTGGTGCGGCAACCATATCTGCTGTACCCGCGCCCTCCGGCGCTTCAAAGCTGGCGATGCGTTCGCGCAGCACCGAGACAAAATAGCCCATCACATGCGAGATGGGCCGCTTGACGCCAAACATGTAGGCATACAGGTTGTTCTCGGCCACCCGGTAGCGAATTTGTCCGGTAAGGCCAGTGTTGAGCTGGTCTTTGGTCACTGCTTCCAGGACGGTGCCGCCGGAGTTCACGCGCGGGTCCTCTGGGTCGAGGGCCATATTCATGGTCTGAGTGGCGATGGACACCTTGTAGATACGCTCCCACGGCCATTTGAAATAGGGGCCGCCCGGCGGGATAATCCGTACCACCGGGTAATTGTAACGCCGCTTATGCTCTGCGCTGAGTGTTTCTCCCAACGGTGAATCGGCAGTGGTGGCGTTGCCCACACGCTCCGCTCGCCCAAAAATAGTTTTTACTGCTCGTTCGTTCTGGTCGACGGTGTAAAATGCCGTGAGCAGGTAGCGAACGAAAAACCAGGCGCCGATGCCAACTGCAATCCCTGCCAGAAAACCCATCGCACATACTCCTTTCGTCTCGACTCATTCCATTGGATATTATCGGGAATCATCTTGTCAATCCTGTCTGTTTTTCAAGTCAGGCTTTATTTCCAATAAACTCTATTGCCTTGTGAAAGGCCATAATGGCCCACCTTGATCGAACCAGATCAAGCATAGCATAAAGCTTATGAACTGTCAACGATTGCTGTGGCGTTGTCTCAGGCTGGCAGACTAAACCCGAATTGACTTCCCTGCCCCAGCGTGCTCTCGACCCACATCCGTCCGCCGTGCGCCTCCACGATCTGCCTGACAATGGCCAGCCCCAGCCCGCGCCCGCCTGTGTTCCGGTTGCGCGAGCGATCGACGCGGTAAAAGCGGTCAAAAATGTGCGGCATGTCATCCGGTCCAATGCCATCGCCGGTGTCGGTCACTGTGATCGAGATGCGGCCCGTACCGGACTGCGCCGTTTCCGAACCACTTCTAGTTTCGGTCGCCGCCGCACAGCGCACCTCGATCTGTCCCCCCGATGGCGTGTGTTGCAGCGCGTTGGCCAGCAAATTACCCAGCACCTGGTTTAACCGCCGGGCATCACCCTGAACCTCGGGCAACGAGTCGTTACATTGTGCGGTCAAAACCACCCCATTTGCTGTGGCCTGTCCCTGCCAGCGCCGGACGGCCTGCGCGACCAACGCCGCCAGGTCAACCGGCGCAAGGTTCAGGTGAAATATCCCTTCATCGGCTTCGGCCAACGTTCCCAGATCGCTGATCAGTTCCCGCAGCAAGGCGATCTCTTTTTTGATGCGCTCATTCGCGTCTTGCGGCGATTGCATCCCATCTTGAAGCGCTTCCAGCTCGAGCTGGATCACGCTGAGCGGCGTGTTGAGTTCGTGGGCAATGTCATCGACCAGGCGGTTGCGCAGTGCGTGCTGTTCTTGCAGCCGATCGGCCATCGTGTTAAAAGCAATGCCCATTTGCCCCAATTCGCCTTTTGCGCGGACGGGCACGCGATATTCGTGATCGCCTTCGGCCATACGGTTCGCTGCCACGGTCAGCGCCACCACCGGCTGCGTGACCTGCCGGGCGATCAAAAGCCCCACCAGCAGCGCTGCCCCACCGCCGACAAGGCCGCTGATCGCCAGTGACAGGTTGACGGTGCGCAGAAACGACCTCTGCTGAACGTTGTATACCTTGACGCCGGCAGCGGCGATGGCCGTCCCGATGCGTTGGCCGTCGGTGGGATGGTACAGCGGCATGCCAAGCGCCAATGTGTTTTCCGATAGGCGATCTCCGATACGTTCATAGTAGCTATCAAAAACTATGCTCCCTTGCTGATCAGCGACCAGCAGTCGCCTGTCGCCGGTTAACAAGGTGTTGAACATCCAGGTAACGCCATCCTGGGTCAGTATGACTGGACCTGACTGCCAGACCAGCGGCGGCAGCTCGGCCGGGTTGATGTAGCTCCAGGCGCTCACCGCGACGGCATCCAGCCGGCCGGACGGTTCTGCCATAGCGATCGGAGTACGATCGACAACCCAAATGCCCTCTTGAGTCTGAATCAATGTTGAAACGAGGAGGTCCGGTGCAATGTTTCGCTCTTGAGCCAGCGTGATGACCTGTTGTCCGCCATGGCGTGCAATACGGATTCGCTCCAGCGGCACGTCCAGCGTGATGGCAGTTACCTGATCCCACTGCACTTCCGTTTGGGTCAGCACGATTCGTACCGACAGTTGAACAAACTGGCGCGCCGTTTTTTCGACCTCTGCCAGATGGAGGGTAGCGTCAAACTCGGTGATCGTGCCAGCATCAACGGCAACGGCCGTTGCCGCGGCTTCTACCTCCACGATGGCGGTCACCAGGGTTTCTGGATCGATGCCGCGTTCTTCCGCTATTGCTGTCAGGCTGTTCGATTGATGCCACAACTCGGTCAATGTCGCCTTGTCCACGCCCAACTCGTCAGCGACAACCTGCCACCAGTCACAGTCGCTTTGCCAGGTCGACACAAAGAACTCCAGCGGCATCCTTACCTGGCCGCTGACAAGCTGCCCTACCCCGCTCCAATTTCCCCAATAGGCATAGCTTTCTTCCAGAATTGGCGCAATGTCCTCTACCCACGTTTGTCCTTCGTTGGTGATCAGCACCGCAAACTGGTTCTCCGTTGCCTGGACTGCGATGATGCTGCTTAACACCACGGCGAGCAAGATCAGTGCGCCAAAAGCAGCCACCAGTTTCCATCTCAGTTGAGCGAACATCTTTTTTACTCCACAAATTTATAGCCCACGCCAAACACGGTGATGATGTGCTGCGGATCGGCCGGGTCTTGTTCGATGCGCACGCGCAAACGACGGATATGCACGTCGATGGTGCGTTCGTAGCCTTCAAAATAGCCCGCGAACGCCGCGTCGAGAAGCTGCTGGCGCGAAAGCACCCGCCCGGCATGGCGCATCAGCGCCTCCAGCAGTGCAAACTGGGTCGGGCTGAGTTCGACGGTTCGTCCGTCGACGGTGCATGCATGCGCTTCCAGGTCGAGGCAGACGTCGCCGCCGCGCAGCGTCTCTGGCTCGTGAGCGTCTCCCGCCGCGCGGCGCAGCACGGCCCGCGCGCGGGCCACCAGTTCACCGGGGCTGAACGGCTTGACCACGTAATCGTCGGCACCCAGTTCCAATCCCAGGATGCGCTCGCTCTCCCGCCCGCGTGCGGTGAGCATGATGATCGGCACAGCCGACTCGCTGCGCAAGATTCGACATATGTCCGTGCCGTCAAGGCCCGGCAGCATCAGATCGAGGACGATCAAGTCGGGCTTTTCTGCGCGGGCCATGTGCAGCCCGGTCGGCCCATCTCCGGCGACCAGCGCGCGAAACCCGGCCCGCTCGAAATAGGTGCGCACCCAATGTGCGATGCGCTCTTCATCCTCGACGATCAATATGGTTTGGCTCATTGCCCTGTCTCGCCTCAGATTTGTTCGTTCAATTCAAATTATACCCCGGTCTGCGCTCTTGCCAAGCTTACCCGTCGAACCATCCCGATTATACGCCAAACTTGTTACAAAGTGATGACTGTGGCTGCACAAAATGCAAAGAGACTGTCACATCTCGGTCATTATTTTGTAACAACTCGGTGCTATGATGCGCACGGTTTGTGTCCGGCGGCGCTTGACAGCGCCCAAGATCGTTGGTACAATAAACCTATACAACCTATAGTCATATACAACTAGAGGAGAGGAGCAGCGATGGATCAAGCGATCATTCACACCGAGGGGGTGTGCAAGTCTTTTTTGATGGGCAAGGAGGCCGTGCAGGCTTTGCGCGGCATCGATCTGGACGTGGCGCGCGGCGAAATGATTTGCCTGATGGGGCCGAGCGGATCGGGCAAGACGACGCTGCTCAACATTCTCGGCGGGCTGGAAGAACCCAGCCGCGGGCACGTGATCATCAAAGAGCAGAACGTGGTGGGCATGAACGAGGATCAGTTGGCCCGGCTGCGGCTGCTGACGATGGGCTTTATCTTTCAGAGTTACAATTTGCTGGCTAACTTTACCGCGCAGGAAAACGTCGAAGCGCCGATGACCCTGGCCGGCGTCCGGCGGCGCGAACGGCGCAAGCGCGCCGCCGACCTGCTGGCTCTGGTCGGGTTGAGCGACCGGGCGCATCATTACCCCGGCGAGCTGTCGGGCGGGCAGCAGCAGCGGGTGGCCATCGCCCGCGCGCTGGCCAACGATCCCGACATTCTCATCGGTGACGAGATCACTGGCGACCTGGATTCGATCACCGGTTTCGAGGTGATGGAGATCATTCACCAGCTTAACCAGGAGCGAGAAACGACCGTCGTCTATGTCACCCATGACCCGCGCATGGCCGGGTATGCCTCGCGCACGATCCAGATTCAGGATGGGCGGATTCTATCGGCGACAAACAACGCAGAGGCAGGACAATGATCGGCAAATACGTTCTGCAAGGATTCAAACGCCACAAAGTGCGCACGGCGATCATGGTCGTGGCCCTGGCTTTTGTGGCTACCATGCTGGTCTTGCTCAGCAATGTGGTCGCCACCTCGCGCCGCCAGACGATCAACCTGGCCGCGCGGAACGCCGGCGAGTACGATATCGTGATCCAGCAAGCAGATACCAATCTGGACCCTTATCTTGACATCGAATTGCTGTCGGGGTTGATTCGGCAGGCGCATCCGGCAGTCGAGGCGGTGTACGGGCGCATCCAGGCCAGCGTCGAGATCGCCCGCGGCGCGCAGGGCGGGGCGGCCACGCTGCTGGCCCGCGATCCGCAGGCCGATACCTTGGGCAGCGTGCAGATAATCGATGGTGAATACAACCTGGAAGGCGATCACATCGTTGTCCTTCAGGAGACAGCGCAGGCGTACAACCTGAAGGTGGGCGACGAACTGTACCTGAATTACCTGGTGCCCGAGTCGCGCGAGCGCGGCCACGATGCGCCGACCAATGCCAGCGTGCGGCGGCGTTCGCATCGATTTGTCGTGGCTGGCATCGCTACGCAGCGTGGATTGGATGGCGGTTTGCAAAATGGCATCCTGGCCAATTTGGAAACGGTGCAGGCGTGGCTCGGCATTCCCGGCCGCGCCGAGCGATTGGTCGTTGTGCTCGATCCCGGCGCGTACGACGCGGCAAGCAGCCAGATGTCGGCGGTGCGCGTGCGGCGTGTCGCGGAGGTAATCCGGGCGGCCTTGAGCGATGGAATGGTGCTGGGAATTCCCAAGGCCCAGGCGATGGCTGGCAGCGACGATGCTTTTTCAATCATGCAGACACTGACCATCATCTATGGGTTTCTGTCGATGGGCGTGGTGGGGCTGCTGGTTTATTCGTTGATCAATGCCAACGTCGATGACCGGCGGCGCGATCTGGCCTTTATGCGTATCCTCGGCGCGCCGCAGCGGTCGCTGTTTGCGCTGGTGCTGATCGAAGTGGGGCTGATCGGCGCTGTGGGTGTCGGGCTGGGCATCTTGATCGGGCAGGCGCTTTCAACGCTGGTGGTGGAGCGCATGCTCGGTTCGCTGCTGCCTATGATTGTGAACGGCGTCGGGCTGGATGGACTGCCGGCGTTGGCCGAGATCGAGCTGGTCGTTTCGCCGCGCTCGCTGCTGTCGACCGCACTGATCGCCGGCGTCGTGCTCTTGTTGAGTGCGCTGGCTCCGGCGATCAAGGCGGCGACGACCAAAGTGCGCTATGCCATTGCGCCCGGTTCGGCGGACAGCTTGCAGATCGAGGACCTGGCCCGGCTGCGCGTGCGCCGTTTCGACTGGAAAATCACCATCGCCGGGCTGACGCTGACCATGATGTGGGGTATGCTCTTTTTGAACCAACTGTTCATGGGCACGGGCGACAACGAATCGGCGGTTGTCGCTTTTGCGGTGGTGGGCATGATCTTGATGATATTGGGCGTCAGTTTGCTCTTTTTTGTGCTGACGTTGCCCTTTGAACACCTGGTGCTGGCGCTGATGGGCCTGATTTCGCCCTGCCTGACCTTTTTCTCCAGCCGGAATGTTTGCCGCGCCAAACGTCGCAGCACAACCATCACCTTGATGATCGTCTTTAGCACCACACTGCCTACCTTTTTGGGCACCACCGCCGCTTTGAGCAGCGGCAACGTCGACGTTTCGACGCGGCAAAACAATGGTGCGCCGGTGGTGGGGCAGGTGGCCAACACGGGAATGAACATATTTATGTATTTCGTCGGTTTTTTTAGCAGCGGTCAGCAGCAGGAGGGGTTGAGGTCGGCGGTTTTGTCCGAATTTGCCGCCGTGCCGGGCGTGGGGCCTATCACCGGGCTGACTCAAGCCCATTCGACGGGAGCGCACAACCTGGTTCGATTGCTCGATGTGGGTCTGGACGTTCATGCCTGGACCCATTCGCCGCTGGATGTGCTCTATCCCGATCTGACCGAGATGGTTGGCGATGGCAGGGCGGCATTTCAGCAGATGTTTCGCCAGCCGGATGCGATCATCCTGACCGCCGATGTGGCCGAATACCTGGATGTCCGAATCGGCGACAAAATCCTGGTCAACGGCAAAGGCAAGGATCACCAGGTCGAAATGACCGTGGTGGGCCTGGTCAAGCGGATGCCGGGGTTCTGGAACATCGGCCGAGGCAACCTGCTCTGGGGCAGCAGCCCGGCTTTTGTATCGCTGGACACCTACTTGCGGCTCGTTCAGGACCCGACTCAAGGTTCCATTTGTCCCGGCGGCGTTTGCTCGGACGACGAACGCGATCAGCCGGTGATCGAGCGCGTGTTTGCTGGCATAGACCCGGCTATGTCGCCGTCCGCTGTCGCCGACGTGCTGCGGATGGCTTTGTCTGATCGCAACTTGAACATCCAGATCGCGCAGGAACAAATCCAGCGCGAGCAGCAGACGTTTCAGTCAATCCGGCTTGGGCTGCTGGCCTTGACCGTGCTGTCGCTGATCACCTCGGTGATGGGTGTGTTTTCGGTGATCTATGTCACCGTGCAGACGCGCCAGACCGAGATCGGCATGCTCAAGGCGATCGGCATCACCGGGCGGCAACTGGTGGGCACGTTTGCCATCGAGTCGCTGACGGCGACGGTCAGCGCGGCGCTGGCCGGGGTCGCTGCCGGCACCGGGCTGGGCTATGTGTTCTATATCAGCGACAACATGCTGCGCAATGCGCCTTTGCAGCCGGCGTTCGACTGGCTGACCACCGGCACCGTGCTGGCGATGGTGGTCGTGGCCAGCCTGATCAGCGCGGCCATCGCCTCGCGGGGCATTGTGCGCCGGCGCGTCACCGAGATTTTCAGACAGGCATAAGGATGAGGAGAGATCAAATGAAACGTTACGCTAAACGAACAATGCTTTTGTTGTGTATGCTGCTGGTCGCTGCGGGCTGTGCCGTCCAGTCGAGCATGCCAGGGGAAGGCCAAACGAGGATCGTCGGTCCGGACGGTCAGGTGATCGTCAGTAGCCAGGCCGGCGAGACAGGTATGCCATCCATCGAAGGGCCAGGTGCGGTCGATGCGCCGGCCGACAATGTGCTGATGCTGGAGGGCGAACTCGAAGCGGCGCAGCCGGAGCTGGCCCTGGCTTTCCCGGCCAACATCAAGGGTACACTGCTCCAAATTCACGTCGAATTGGGACAAAAGGTCGCGCAGGGGGATTTGATCGCCACGCTGGACGACAGCGAGCTGCGACAGGCCGTTGAGGACGCGCAGTTGGCGCTGGATCGCGCCCAGGACGACAGGACACGCGAGGAAACCCGGCGCGCGACCGAGTATCAAAAGGCACTGGCCGAAGCGCAAACAGCCTATGTAACCGCTCAGTCTGAGGCCGAGATCGCGCTGCGCAATGCCCGCTCGGCGTTGGAGCAGGCACAGCTCAAACCGCCGACGCTGGCCCTGCGCCAGGCCGAGGTCAAACTGCAACTCGCCAAGGATACCGAGGCCGCCGCCGCCGATGGGTACAAACAGGCCCTGGATCGCCCCTGGGAGCCGCAGCAGGTCCGCGACGGGTTGTACAAGGAATGGCAGCGGCGGATCACCGATCGCGAATTGGCCGAGATGGAACTGCAAAGCGCCCAGATCGATGCGCGCATTTACAACCTGAACCTGGCCGACAAGCAGCAGGCCGTCGAGGACGCGCAGGCTAAACTGGATGGGGTGAAGCTCAAGGAAGTCGCGCTGGACACGGATTATACCACCCTTGAGCGGGCCATCGTCGATGCCGAGGCCAAGCTGGCCCAGGCGCAGCAAAACCTGGCGCAGATCAATCTGTACGCACCCCAGGATGGGCTGATCACGTCGATCAAGGCGGCTGTTGGTGCGAGCATCGGCAGCGAAACGCCGGTTGTCACCTTGTTGAATGTGTCCGATTGGTATTTTGTGGCCCGGAATCTGAGCGAAAAACATATTGCTCAGATTCAAAGCGGCCAGGCGGCCAAGATTACCTTGCGTGCATATCCGGATCTGGCGCTGACCGGCGAGACCGAGACCGTGATGTCGCAAATCGGCCAAAGCGAGACCAAATTCATCGTCTACATTCATCTCGATCCCGGCGAGTTATACCTGCTGCCGGGGATGAGCGGCCGGGTCGAGATCGTCCTATGAGTAGGGGCGCAGCATTCTCGGTCTACCTGGTCTCGATACGGCCTCACAAATGCGGTGAGACCTACTCGACCAGCGCCGGCCGGACGGTTACACCTGAAACACTGCCCGGCGCTCCTCGCTTTCTTTGTATCCGATGCGGATGGCGCGCGCGCGCAGCGTCGAGCGGCCGGGGGGCAGGCGCAGCGGCGCGCTGTACAACTGCCAGTGCGGTGTCTCGCCCACTTCAAATGTGTAGGCAATCGATGCGCCCTGGGTGGCGCAGTGTATCTGGATCAGCGCCGGGGCGGTCAGTGTGTTGTCAACTGATGGTTCGACGCCGGGGTTTTCCGCGCTAATGGGAATGAAAATCGGCGCGGCGGTTTGCGGCTGGACGCCGCCGGGGTACCAGCGGTGTACCATTTCCAGTTCCGAAATCTGCCCCAGGTCGCCCACCTCGACGATCCAGCCGTCCAGCGCCCGGCGCAGGCGGTGCAGTTCGGACGTGTAGGCCGGGTCGGCGGCCAGGTTATGGATTTCGTGCGGATCGGCGTGCGTGTCGTACAGTTCCTCGACGGGGCGCGGCGCGAACATCAGCGTTTGCGGGCCGGCGAGTTGGCCGGCCAGGTGCAGCCGCCACATTTCCTGCACGATCGGGTGGCGGTTGCGGTAGGGAATCCACAGCAGGTAGGGCAGGTCGGGCCGGTAGTGGCGGATGTACTTGAAGCGCCGGTCGCGGGCGGCGCGCACCATATCATAGGCCTCGTCGTAGCGGTCGCGCGAGGCAAAGACGTATTCGCGCGGCGGCGCGGCTTGCGCGCCGAGAAAGGCGCGGCCCTGCATGTGCTGCGGGATGTCGATCCCGACCAAAGAGAGCACGGTCGGGCCGAGATCGACCGTGCTGACCAGCCGGTCGCTGACGCTGCCCGGTTCGAGATGGCCGGGCCAGCGGACGATCATCGGGATGTGGATGCCCGAGTCGTAGGGCCAGCGCTTGCCACGCGGTAGCGGGCCGTGATCGCTCCAGTGAAAGACGATTGTGTTTTCGTCCAGGCCGTCCGCTTGCAGCTGGTCGAGCAGTTCGCCCAGCAAGCGGTCGGCCTGTTCGATGTGGGTGTACATGCGCGCCATCGCCTGGCGCACCTTGGGCGTATCGGGAAAGTAGGGCGGCAGTTCGATTCTGGCCGGATCGAAAGTGATTTCGGGGCAGTTTTCGGGCCACATGCCGCTTTCGTGGGTGAGGGTGGGGTTGAATACGGCGAAAAAGGGCTGCTCGGGGGCGGGGCGGTTGCGCCAGTGGGCCTGGGCGCTCAGTTCGTCCCAGGCGGTCAGCGGCGGATCGAACTGGTAGTCGGTCTTGACGTTGTTGGTGCAGTAATAGCCGGCCGCGCGCAGGTATTCGCTAAAGCACCTGACATAGTGCGGGATGACTGCCGAGTAGGGGGTGGGCAGTTCCGGAGTGTGTGGATTGGTGTGGGTGGTGCGCATGTGGTGCGTGCCGATCGCGATGGGGTACATGCCGGTGATCACTGCCGAGCGGGCCGGCGCGCACACGCCAGCGGTCGAAAAGGCGTTCGGCCAGCGGCACCCGCCGGCGGCCAGCCGGTCGACGTTGGGCGTGCGGGCGATGGGGTCGCCGTAGCAGCCGTAAAAGGGGTTGGTGTCTTCAAAAGAAATCCACAGGATGTTGGGGCGTTTGGCCGGTGACATTTTTTCCTCCTTGATACGAGTCGAGTTTGCCCATCAAAACTTGTCGGCAATAAAGCCTGACTCAAAAAACAGACAGGATTGACAAGATTTACAGGATAAAAATGATAGGAGAGCATCTTGTTCATCCTGTAAATCCTGTCCAAGATTATTCCCGGTAATGTCTATTGTAGCATATGGAGGCAAATTTGCCTAATCAACCGCAATGGGTACAATAACAACACGTACAATGGGCATTCCAATCACTCGACAACAAGGAGGCGCGCGAATGAGCGAGGATTCGTCTCGGCCAAAGCAGAAACAGAGTTGGGCCACGCTGGTGGCGCTGGGGTTCGGCTATTTCATCGACAATGGCGAAGAGCAGTCGATGGGTATCCTTTTTCCGGCGATCAAGGCGCTGTGGGGGTTGAGCAATTATGAATTGGGTCTGGTGGGCACGGTGCGTAAGGTCGTTGCCGCGATCACTTCGCCCTTGTGGGGTTATGCGGCCGACAAGTGGAGCCGCAAGTGGGTGCTCTTTTTCGGCACCGGCATCTGGGGCATCTGGACGCTGCTGTGCGGGCTGATGCCCAACTTTGGGGCGATGCTGATCATCCGCACCATTTCGGGTGTTGGATTGGGCTGTTTGATGCCGGCCACTTTTTCGCTGATCAGTGACACGTTTGCGCCCGACCGGCGCGGCCGCGCGCTGGGCGTGCTGGGTGGTGTCGGCGCATTGGGCATCATTGGCGGCGTGCTGTCGATGGGCATGCTGGCCAGCAACGATCTGCTGTGGGGATTGGAAAAGTGGCGCTGGGGCTTTTTTGTGCTTGGTGGGATGAGCATCTTGTCCGGCCTGCTGATTGCGTTCCTGGTACGCGAGCCGGTGCGCGGCGAGAGCGAGCCGGAGCTGCGCGATACCATCACCGCCGAGACGGCCGAGCAGTATCGCATCAAGTTTTCCGATTTGCCGCAGGTGGTCAAAATCCCGACCATCTGGGTGGCGATTTTGCAGGGGATGGCCGGCTCAATGCCCTGGGTGGTGCTGGGCCAGTTTTTGCCCACCTGGTTGGCGGAAGCCAAGGGCATGAGTTCCGACATTGATTTTTCCAATCCCAACGGCAGCGCGCCGATTGCTTTTGCCGTTATCCTGATCGGCACGGTGATCAGCAACATCATCGGCGGGTTCATCGGCGATTGGGCAGACAAGATCAGCCCCAAATACGGGCGCACGGCCATCGGCCAGATTTCGGTGCTGGCCGGCATTCCGTTGAGCTGGATCATGCTGACCCAGACTGAGGGCTGGTCGACGCCGGCCTTTCTGGTTTTGTGTCTGGTTACGGCGCTGTTGATCAGTTGGGCCGGGCGCGGTTCCAAAGAGCCGATGATGCAGGGTGCGGTGCCGCCCGAGCTGCGTTCGACCGCTTATGCGATGAACGATCTGATCGAGCGTGGGTTTGCCGCGCTGATCAGTGTGGTCGCCGGCGGGCTGGCCGGGAATACCGTCGAGGCTTTTACACGGGCGATGGTGTGGACGATTCCCGTGCCCTGGATTTTGTGCTTTGTCTTTTTCACCGGCTTTTACTGGGCTTATCCGCGTGATGCCGCGCGGCTGCGCGCGCAGATGTCCCAACGCCGGCAGGAAATTGCCGAAAACATAAGTTCTATAGTTTTCCCTAACTGATTATGTAAACTGATTTCCGATTGGGCAAAAACAG
>CAYRXM010000025.1:39028-39998 GCA_964428175.1 uncultured Anaerolineae bacterium | reverse complement strand
TACGACTTTAAGGTATTGCTCGAACCCGACCCAGAAGGCGGGTTCGTCATTTCTTGCCCGGCATTGCCCGGTTGCTATACACAGGGCGAGACGATCGGTGAAGCAATGGAAAATATCAAGGAAGCCATTTTGCTCTGCCTGGAGGATTTGCAAGCCCCAAACGAACCCATCCCCGATATGTCGCATCATCAAACGTGAAACGGGAGGATTAGAAAGACCTGGTTCGCATTTCTGGTCCTCACGTTTTACGCATCACGTTTCACTTGATCGCACCGCCTCGACAAACGCCCCGATCCGACCGTGATCCTTTTTCCCCTTTTTTGCTTCCACCCCGCTCGACACGTCGACACCCCACGGACGCACCTGCCGAATGACCTGGGCAACATTGTCTGGGTCGAGCCCGCCCGCCAGCAGCAGCCGGCAGCGTGACGAAAGCGCCTGGGCGATGCGCAAATCGGCCTGTTCGCCGGTACCGCCGTACTGCACCGGGTGATAGGTATCGACCAGCAGTTCAGGCAAGTTTGAATCTGGTGAAAAAACAGGCCGGCAGGTTTCCAGCCCTACCAATGCCTCATCGACCGTTTGCGGGCGCAGCGCCTTGAACGCGCGCGGGGCGAGTGTTTGCAGGTCGTTCAGCGATTCGCCCCCGTGCAGTTGGGCCAGGTCCAGCCCGGCGACCTCGATCGTGCGCCCAACCTCGTCCGGCGGCGCGTCGACAAACACACCCACGAAACGCGGGCGGCTGAGGCCAAATTCCAGATTGATGATCTGGGTGATCTCGTGCGCTCGTTCCGCTGAGATGTACCGCGGGCTGGGCGGGTAAAAAATGAAACCGAGGAAATCCGCTCCGGCTTGGGCAGCGCAGTAAGTATCGCCGAGGTTGGTCAGACCACAAATCTTTACATAAATCAACGTTGATACTCCTGGGTGTGATGCGTAAATTGCCGCACCTTTTCCGCCACATTTTCTG
>CAYRXM010000025.1:25791-39018 GCA_964428175.1 uncultured Anaerolineae bacterium | reverse complement strand
CGACGCTCTTCCGATCTCCCGCACCAGCGCCTCGCCGACCAGCATCGCGTCGACGCCGATCCGGCGCAGGCGATCCACGTCGGCGACCGTGTGAATGCCGCTCTCGGCGACGAGCATCACATCAACGGGAATCAGTGGACGCAGCCGAGCAGTGGTTTCGAGATCGACTGCAAATGTATGCAAATCCCGGTTATTGATGCCAATGATGCGCGGGCCGATCTTGAAAGCGCGTCGTAGTTCAGCTTCATTATGAACTTCCACAAGTGCTGACATCCCCAGGTCGTACACCATATCGTACAAAAAGGCCAATTCGTCGTCGTCCAGTGCGGCGGCGATCAGCAGCAGCGCATCGGCGCCGGCGGCGCGCGCCTCGTAGACCTGGTAGGGATCGACGATGAATTCCTTGCGCAGCACGGGAATATCTGCCGTCTGCTGCACTGCGCGCAAGTCATCGAGCGAGCCGCCGAAATACCTGCCGTCGGTCAGCACGCTGATCGCCGCCGCGCCGTTCTCGGCATAACAGCGCGCCAGGCTGACCGGGTCGAGGTCGGGGCGGATCGCGCCCTTGCTCGGCGAGGCGCGCTTGATCTCGGCGATGAGCGACACTCCCGGCGCGCCCAGCGCGGCCGCGAAATCGCGCGGGGGCGGCATTCGAGCCGCCTCAACTTGCACCCGTTCAATCGATTTCCCTTGCTTGCACTGCTCGACCTCGATCCGTTTCCAGGCAATAATCTCGTCTAGGATGTTTTTTGTCATTCAATATTCTCTTGTGGATTTATACGCTCACGCATCACGGAATACGCATGACCTGGGCAGCACGAACCCCACCTTGCGCTTGATCTCGTCCATTTTCGGGTCGGCCACCGCCCGCGCCTGCTCCGCGCCGAGGGCCAGCATGTGGTCGAGCGCGGCAGGCTCGGCGATCAGTTCGCCGTAGCGCTCGCGGATCGGGCGCAGCGCTTCGATCACCACGTCAGCGATGCGATTTTTGAGCACGGCATAGCCCTGCCCGGTAAACTCGGCCTCGATCCGCGTGCGGCTCAAGCCGGTCAGCAGTTCATAGATTTCGAGCAGGTTATTCACCCCGGCCTTTTCCGGCGCGTCGCTGAAAACGATCTCGCGCCCGGTGTCGGTGACGGCAGTGCGCAAGGCAGCGCGAATCTCGTCCGGCCCGCCGACCAGCGGCACGGCATGCCCCTTGATGTGCGCCTCGCTCTTGCTCATCTTGCGCGACGGATCGTTCAGGGCGCGGATGCGCGCGCCGACCTGCGGCAGCACGGCTTGGGGCAGGACAAAGGTTTCGCCGTATAGATGATTGAAGCGCTGCGCGATGTCGCGGGCCAGCTCGACGTGCTGCTTTTGATCCTCGCCCACCGGCACTTGATCGGCGTCATAGAGCAAAATGTCGGCCGTTTGCAGCACCGGGTAATCGAGCAGCCCGGCGCCGACGCTTTCCTGGCTCTGCGCCTTGATCTTGTACTGGGTCATCCGCTCCAGCCAGCCCAGCGGGGTGACGCAGTTGAGCACCCAGCAGCACTCGGCGTGGGCGGGCACGTGGCTCTGGATGAAAATGACGCTCTTGTTTGGGTCCAGGCCGGTGGCCAGATAGGTGGCGGCCAGTTCACGCGTTTTTTGCCGCAGCACATCCGGGTCCTGCCACACGGTGATCGCGTGCATGTCAACGATGCAGAAATAATTTTCTTTATCCTCTTGTTCGGCCACCCAGCGCCGGATCGCGCCCAAATAGTTGCCGATGTGCAGCGTGCCCGACGGCTGGACGCCGGAAAAGACGCGCGGACGGGATCGGTTGGAGTCGGCCATATTTCCTCCTATCACTCGGCGATTTGTAGGTTGGGTTGAACAAAGTGAAACCCAACAAAATGCAGCGCCATCTCTGGTGTTGGGTCTCGTGCCTCGACCCAACCTACATGACTATGCTCAACTTGCCAACTGCTGGCTGAATTCGACCAACCGCTCCAACGCCGACAGCGCCGCGCCGCTGTCGATGCTTTGGGCCGCCCTGCCGATGCCCGGGGCCAGCCCATCGACCGCGCCGCCGACCAGCAGCGCCGCCGCCGCGTTGAGCAGCACCGTGTCGCGCCGAGGGCCGCGATCCCGGCCGGAGAGAATGTCACGGGTGATGCGGGCGTTTTCCTGCGGATCGCCGCCGCGCAGGTCGGACGGATCGGCCGGCGCAAAGCCGCAGTTGCGCGGATCGATGGTCTTGGTGACAATGTGGCCGTTTTCGCCGGCCACGCCAAAATAGCTGACCTGGTTCGGTCCGGCGGTGCTCAATTCGTCCAGGCCGCCCGCGCCGTGCACCACATAGGCCGCCCTGGCCCCCAATTCCTTGAGCACGCAGGCCAAAGGCTCGGTCAGGGTGGGGTCATACACACCGATCAACTGGGCCGGTGTGCCCGCCGGGTTGGTCAGCGGGCCGAGGACGTTGAAAATGGTGCGCACGCCCAGCTCACGCCGTGGACCGACCGCGTGCTTCATCGCCGGGTGCAGTTTGGGGGCAAACATAAAGCCGATGCCCACCTCGTCGATGCAGCGGGCGACCTGCTCCGGGGTTAAATCCAGGTTGACGCCGAGCGCCGCCAGCACATCGGCGCTGCCGGAGCGGCTGCTCACGCTGCGATTGCCATGCTTGGCCACGCCCAGCCCCGCCCCGGCGACGACAAAAGCGGTGGTGGTCGAAATGTTGAACGTGCCCGCGCCATCGCCGCCGGTGCCGCAAGTGTCGACGATGTCGGCGCGCAGTGGGTTCACCGCCACCGCCGCACGGCGCATCGCCCGCGCGCAGCCGGCGATCTCGTCGACTGTTTCGCCTTTGAGCCGCAGGGCGATCAGGAATCCGGCAATTTGCGCCGGGGTCGCCCCGCCGTTCATCACCTGATCCATCACCCCTTCGGCCTGGCTCGCCGACATGGATCGGCCGTCGAGCAGTTGTTGAATCGCTTGCTGAATCATGGTTTTCCTCCTTGAAAGGAAACAAGGGGAGAGGAAACAAGGCCTGCCCTTGCTTCCTACTCCTTGATCTCCATAAAATTACTCAAAATATCCTTCCCATACTCGGTCAGGATGCTCTCCGGGTGAAACTGGACGCCAACCAGCGGCGCGCTTTTGTGCTGCAAGGCCATGACTTCGCCTTCAGAGGTAAAGGCGGTCACTTTGAGGCAGTCCGGGATCGGCTCGTGGACGAGCAGGCTGTGATAGCGCGTCGCCTCAAAGGGGCTGGGCACGCCTTCAAAGAGGCCGCCACCATAGTGATAGATGGGGCTGGTCTTGCCGTGCATCAGCCGTCCGGCGCGGTCGACCACGCCGCCGAATGCCGCGCCGATGCACTGGTGGCCCAAACAGACACCCAAAATGGGCGTGGTTGGGTGGAATTCGCGGATCACGTCGAGCGAGATGCCGCCGTCGTCGGGCGTACCGGGGCCGGGCGAGATGATGATATGGCTTGGTGCGAGCGTGTGGATTTCGTCGAGCGTGATCTGATCGTTGCGGCAGACGGTCACGTCGGCGCCCAGTTCGCCCAGGTATTGGACGAGGTTGTAGGTAAAAGAATCATAATTGTCGATCACGAGAATCATCATGTCCTCCTCAAAAAAAGATGAATCGCAAATAGCAAATCGCAACGTAGGCTGTTCTATTTATCCGGCATTGATCTGACGCTGCGGCCATTGCAATTTGTTGTTTGCTACTCGCCATTCTCTGCCATCTCGATTGCCACACTGAGCGCGCGGGCCTTGTGCAGCGTCTCCTCCCACTCGCGCGTGGGATCGCTGTCGGCGACGACGCCGCCGCCGGCCTGCAAATAGGCGGTCTGTCCCAGCATGGTGATGGTGCGGATGGTGATGCAGGTGTCCATGTTGCCGTTGAACCCGAAATAGCCCACCGCCCCGGCATAGCAGCAGCGCCGCAGCCCTTCCAGTTCATCGATGATTTGCATCGCCCGCACCTTGGGCGCGCCGCTGACTGTGCCCGCCGGGAACGTCGCCCGGATCAGTTCGTAGGCATCCATGTCGCTGCGCAGCGTTCCGGTGACGCGGCTGACCAGGTGGATCACGTGTGAGTAGCGCTCGATGGTGAGCAGGTCGTCTACCCGCACCGTGCCGTACTCGCAGACGCGGCCCAGGTCGTTGCGGCCCAGGTCGACCAGCATGACGTGCTCGGCGCGCTCCTTGGGATCGGCGAGCAGGTCGGTTTCCAATGCGCGGTCCTGCTCATCGTTCTGGCCGCGCGGCCGCGTCCCGGCGATGGGACGCACCTCGGCGGTGCGGCCTTGCAAACGGGTCAGCACTTCCGGCGACGAGCCGATCAGGTGCATACGCGGATCGCCGCCCAGGTCGAGGAAGAACATATAGGGCGACGGGTTGAGACGGCGCAGCGCGCGATAGATGGCAAACGGCTCGGCCCCGGTCGGGCGCGACAGCCGCTGCGAGGGCACGACCTGGAAAATGTCGCCGGCGGCAATGTATTCCCTGGCCCGGCGCACCCGCGCTTCGTACTCGGCCTGGGTCACGCTCGATTGGAGTTCGCCGCCGGGTTGGCGCGGCGCTTCGGGCTGCTCCGGCATAGGTGCACACACGCGCGCTTCGAGCGCGTCCAGCCGGGCGACGGCATCGTCGTAGGCGGCGTCGAGGTCGCTGCCGGGCGAGGTGAGCGCGTTGGCGCAAAGCAGCAGGCGGTGCTTGACGTGGTCAAAGGCGACCAGCGTGTCGGTGATCAGCATGTGCAGGTCGGGCAGGCCGAGCGGATCGACGCCCGTTTCGGGCAAGCGCTCCCAAAAGCGCACCATGTCGTAGGCCAGATAGCCCACCGCGCCGCCCCAAAATCGCGGCAGGCCCGGTGCAACCGCGTCGAGCGGGGCGATGGGCTGGTAGCGGGCCACCTGTTCGGCGACGATGTGCAGCGGGTCGCGGCCCTTTTCAAGCCGGAAAGAGCGGGTCTGCCCATTGTCCAACACCTGCACCTCATTTCCGCGGGCGATGACCTGTCGCTGCGGGTTGACGCCCAAGAACGAATAGCGCCCTACCTGCTCGGCCTTTTCGACGCTTTCGAGCAAAAAGCTGGGCATCCCGCCGTCGCCGCGCAGCTTGAGGTAGACCGACACCGGCGTTTCCAGGTCGGCGGACAGCTCGCGGTATACCGGCACCGACCGTCCCTGCTTGGCCAGGTGATGAAATTGCGCTCGCGTCAAAACATTCATGTTGCCCATTCCTTATCTACTGTTTCCGTATCGTAACTGCTCAGCCTGAGCGGCGAGAAACCAGGTTTTTGATATAAAACGATACCTTTTGATCAAAAGCTGAATCGTCAAATAACACAAAGCTGCTTAAATGTTCATAAAAACCTGGTTTCTGACACCCCCTGAGCAGTTACTCCGTATCTACTTGAAAAAAAGCGCGCCCCGTCTTCAATAGGAGAAAAAATCTCCCGTTGAGGACGAGACGCGCTTGTTTCGCTCCCGTGGTACCACCTCGATTGGGCCGGCCTGGATGCCTTCAAAACGCAAAAACGCGCCCGGTTGAGCGCGTTTGAAAGACATAGCCAGCCCCACTCTTGCGGGTACGCCCCTGGCCCAGTTCATCCTGGGTTCAGTTGATACCCCTGGCCGCGATAACGGTAGCCTCTCCGGCCAGCCCTACTCTCCTTCGGGCTGGCAGCTCCCCGGCCCATTCACCTTTGTCGCTTGCGAGCAGACTTGCACCACAAGGTCTGCCTCTCTGACGCGCGCCCAAAAGCTACTCTTCCGGTTCGACGCTGTTGGTTGATGTGGGACAGATTATAACGCAGAGAACGAGAAATGTCAAATTGCGTTTCGCTCGCTATGACTTGGCGTGTTTCAAAAACCACTTGTACAGCTTGGGGTTGCTGTAGGTTTCCGTCCAGGCATCGTGATCGGCCTCGGGATAGATGGTGAATTTGGCCTTGCTGCCGGCCTGCTTGAGCGCGTAGACCAGGTTGGCGCTTTCGTGGAGCGGCACCACCGGGTCGCGCGCGCCGTGAAAGGCCCACACCGGCACGTCCCTGAGCGCGCTGACCCGCTCGACCAGGCCGGTGTAAAACATCGAACCGCCGCAAATAGGAGCGATGGCGGCAAAGCGGTCCGGCCGCTCGATGGCCCACTGCCAGGTGCCATAGCCGCCCATGCTCAACCCGGTCAGGTAAACGCGGGCCGGGTCGACGGCATATTTTTCAAGCACATCATCCAGCAGAGCGTTCAACGCGGCCGTTTCCGCCGGCCAGAACGAGTTGGACGGGCACTGCGGCGAGACGACAACAAAGTCCCAGTCCTCGGTCTCCAAAAGCTTGGCCGGGCCGTGTACTTTGACCTTTTCCAGGTCGTCGCCGCGCTCGCCCATACCGTGCAGGAACACGATCAGCGGCCATTTTTTTTCGCCGTCCTTGTCGTATCCCTTGGGCAGATAGAGCAAATACTTGAGCCGCGCTGGCAGCTCGATTTTGGTTTTGAACGTCTTTTCCTTTTGTGGCATAGCAATGCTCCTTCACATTTTGAGAAAATCGATGCGCTATTCCTTGACCATCACCCGGTTGCCCGCCCCGTGTCCTCACAAACATCCCATTATGCAGGCATTGTAACATTGATTGGATGAGAACACAAAAAAAGACCAGCCGATGCTTGCCCAATTTGGCATCTTTTGATAAAATCATACCCAGTGGGGGAAAATGATCGAGGAGACGGCACATGACCAGCGAACGTGTTTTGGTGGTCGACGACGGCCCTGAAAACATAAAGTTTATTGTCGATTACGTGCTCAAGCCCAATGGCTATATTCCCCTCACCGCAAGCGACGGCGTGGAAGGGTTGAACCGCGCTTTGACCGAATCCCCAGATTTGATCCTGCTCGACATGCAAATGCCCCGCATGACCGGCGTCGAGGTGCTGGAAGCGCTCAAGGCCCAGCACAAAGACATCCCCGCAATCCTGATGACCTTTCACGGCTCCGAAGACCTGGTGATCCGCGTGTTCCGACTGGGGGTCCGGGATTACGTGCAAAAACCCTTTCAGGTCGACGAGATGCTGGCCGCCATCGACAGGGCGCTATACGAGGGCCGCCTGCGCCGCGAGCGCGACGAGCTGACCGAGCGCCTGATCGCCAGCAACCGCCAGCTCGAAGCGCGGGTCAAAGAACTGAACATCCTGTACAGCATGGGCAAGTCGGTTACGGCCGAACTCGACCTTGACACCCTGTTCAGCCGCCTCGTTGACGCGGCCGTCTACCTCACCGGGGCCGAAGAAGGCTGGCTGATGCTCGTCGATGACAAGACGAACGAGTTGTACGTGTGCGCGGCCAAAGGGCTGGAAGAGCGACAAGCGCGCAGCCTGCGCTTGCGCGTCGACGACAGCATGGCCGGAGCGGTGATCAAGAGCGGCGAGCCGATCGTGATCAACAGCGGCGAGCACAAGGTCAAGACGGCCTACCTGGTCCGGTCGCTGATGGCCGTGCCGATCAAGATCGGCGGGCGCGCGATTGGCGTGCTCAATGTCGATTATCGTCTCTCCGACCGCACGTTTGGCAGTGGAACACTGCACCTGCTTTCTGCGCTGGCCGACTATGCTGCGATTGCCATTCAAAACGCACGCTTGTTTAACGATATCCGCGATGCGCGAGGCAAACTGGAAGCCATTCTGACCGGCACGACAGATGGCGTCCTGGTCACAGATTCGGAGCGGCGCGTGCTGCTGCTCAACCAGGCCGCAGCCGGCATCCTGGGCTGGCAAATCGACAAGGTTATCGAACGGCGGATCGACGAGCTGGAATTGCCGCAAGAACTGCGCTCGCTCTTTGATCAGGCGGTCGATGTCTGCGCCGACTCGCGCGTCGAAGTGCCCGGCAAAGACGGGCGCACCTTTAACGCTCACCTGACCGCCATCGTCGACGTGGGTTTTGTGGTCATGATGCAAGATGTGACCTATTTCAAAGAGCTGGAATCGCTCAAGAACGAGTTTGTGTCCACGGTTTCCCACGATCTGCGCTCGCCGCTCACCGCCATCCGTGGCTTTGTCGACCTGCTCGAAATGGTCGGGCCGCTCACCCCACAGCAAACCGCCTTTGCCAACAAGATTCGTCACAATGTAGCCGACATTACCGAGCTGATCACCGATCTGCTCGATCTCAGCCGCATCGAACGCGGCGTCGAATTCGAGATGACGCCAATTGACCTGGAGGCGATCATTTTTGAATCGGTTGAGGTGCTGCGCGGATACACGGCGGCCAAAAAACAACAACTGGCGCTTTCGCTCAGTTCGGGGTTGTCGCCGGTGCTGGGAAACCGCATCCGGCTGGGGCAGGTGGTCAAAAACCTGGTCGGCAATGCCATCAAGTACACGCCGGAACGGGGCCACATCCGCGTATCGACCGAAGAGCACGACGGGCAAATTCTGGTTCACGTTCAGGATTCGGGGATTGGCATCTCGGCGACCGACCAAGGGGCATTGTTTGAAAAGTTTGTGCGGATCAAGCGCCCGGAGACGGAGGACATTCCCGGCACCGGCCTGGGGCTGGCAATCGCGCGGACGATTGTCGAACAGCACGGCGGGCGCATCTGGGTAGACAGTGAAGTGAACCGAGGCAGCAAGTTTACCTTTTTGCTGCCGGTTTACAAACCCGCTCAATAAACTGCTTTTTATACATCCAGATCGTTGTCGAATTCAAAACCACAGGCGCGTTCCAGATCGACGATGCCCCGCACCTGCCAGTCTTCCAAATCCGGCACCACGGCCATATACTCGTCCAGAATGGCGTGGATGGCGGCCTTGCCTTTTTCCCCAATGCGTGCGTTCAGCCGTTTCTGCACTTCCTGGCAGGCTTTGTCGTGCATGCCCATGATCGCTACCGCGTGCGATTTGTCTTCACTCAAGCGCAGCCAGCTCTGCTTGCTGTGCGGAACCAGATAGTGACCCTCGGCGTCGCGCCGGATAATGCCCAGAGCCAGGGCCGCGGCAAACAGCGTCGATGGTTCAAGCTGGCCGCGGCGGTGCGGCGTCAGCGGGTCATCGGTCAGGACCAGAGCCGAGGTGCTGTGCAGGGGGAGCCTGCCGTGCTGAAGCGCTTCGACGTAATGCGCGCGATACTCGTCGATGCGGCCCAGTGCCAACAGCGGCAGCCCATAATGCACGGTCAGCGCGAGCAGCGCGTGCGGCTCTGCGCCCGGCATTGCGGTGACGCCGCGCGGCGTCCGCTCGGCTGCGCCGCAGAACAGGCTTGCCCGCTGTGTCTTGACCCGTCGGATCAGGGCCGGTTTGAAATTCCACCACGGTTGTGTCTCTCTTGAAAGCGCCGCCAGCGTCGCGTCGACGCCCGCCTCGTCCTCTGCCAGCAGATCGATCCCTCCCAGCCGGGCCAGTTGCTGCTCGACAAGCGGCATGGTCGCCTGCACCATGTTTTTTCGAATCCATTCCGCGGCCGGCACGTCGCCATCCTGCCGGTCGGCGCTCTGCCCGGCCCGCTCGACAAAACCCAGGGTCAGCGCGTTGATTTGTGCGGCAAGCTGTCCGACTCGCCGGCTGCCCTGGTCGAGAACGAACTGTTGGTAAAAAGCCTCTGCGCGCCGTCCCTCGATGAGCGACAGACGCACGCCCGATCCGGCCTGATCGAGCAGGGCCTGTTTGTGACGCGCCTGGTCGGCGCGCAGGCCGTCCAGCGCACACGCAAACTGCTCGGCCAGGGCAGCCCGCCTCTTTTCGGCCATGTCGATGTGGGCCTGGGCCGAGGCGTACAACCGCTGCATCGTCTTGCTGATCAGCGGCGCGCTCTCGAGCGTGAAACGTTCGCGCACCAGCGCGGCATGCTGGCGGTTGACCCGGTGCAACTGCCGGAACATCTGCACCGCCCACAGCCCCAAAACGACGATCACGCCGCCCAACAAGATGGCCTCGGTCGACAGGCTGGCGAGAGGGGCGGCCATAAAGGACGCGCGCGCGATCTGGATGCCGGAAAAGAGCGGGATGGCCACTGCGCTCAAGGCCCAGATCATGGCAACCTGCCAGGGCGGCAGGCGCATGCGCGCGGTGCGCAGCGCATAAAAAGCGGTGCTAACCGTGTCGACGGCGCGTTTGAGCCTGGAACTATGCTGCTGTCGCTGCACCTTCACGGCGGCCTGCTGCTCAGCGATACGGCTGCGCAGCGCGTCGAGCAGCGCGCGTGCAGCGTTCAACCCGCCCAGGGGCATATCTTCGAGGAGGATGCGCACGGCAAAATTGATCGCATCCTCCATTTCGTCGCTGCTCCTGACCAGCACACGATCGAGCTGCTCGCCGATCTGCGACAGGTATTTGTCGCGGACGGTGCGCAATACCTGGCGGGTGCGCAGTTCGAGATTGCCCGGTGTGCTGCGGAGCAGCGGGGCAAGTTCGGCCTCGATGCCGGGCACGGTTTGGTGGCGCAGGCGTGTTTCGAGCACATCGGCCGAAAGACCGAGGCGCTCGAACAATGCGCCGACGTGCCGGGCGATTTCGGTCTGCGGCTGCGAATCGACCAGCCTGGAGAGCACGTCGCCGGCCAGCCGCGCGGCGGCCCAGTCGGCAAGTTCTGCTGTGGGCGTATAACGCACGGTCAGCCCCACGCCGGCATAGCCGCGAGACTTGCCGCCCAGTTTCGCGGCGCGATAGCGCGGGTCGAGTTTGCGTCGCAGGGTTGCCGCGACACCCTGCAAGATCATCGCACACAGCCATTCGGCAGCGATTTCGACCTGCTGCAATTCGTCTTTCAAGGTATAGCCGGATTCGTTGACCGTGTCGAGCAGATAACAGCCCATATCAAACAGCCCGCCCGATCCGCGCGCGGTGCGCTGCGTGCCCAGGCCGGCCGTCCCCAGTTTTTCACCCCACATGCCGGCCGTGTTGGCGTATTCCAGTTCCTTGAGCGCGGCATAAGCCATCGCCTCTTCTGCCGGCGCGGGCGAGGTGGCGCTTGGCAGGAACAGCAGGCCAGCCATGCGCGGCACAAGTCCCAGTTGGCGGCACACCAGGTCGAGCAGGCAGGCCGATTCGATGAACACGCTGCTGCCCAGCGGATCGGTTAAATCGGCGAGGATATAGATGTCGATGTCTGTGCCCGCCGCCAGTGTATATCCCCTCTCGCGTAACTGTGGCTCGCGTAACCGCGGCTCGCGTAACCGCGAGACGGTGTCGAGCGCGCTCAGGCGGGGAATGCGATCGACCAGAAATTCCTGGATGGTGTCGGCTTGCTGGTGAAAAGCGGCCTTGGCCCAGGCCCGGGTGCATTCGCGCTGTGCGGGGGGCAGGTCGATCAGCGCCGTGGGAAGCCAGTGCGGCCATGCCTGGTCGTCGAATTGGGGAGGGTGGAGCCAGAGGTGAAACGCGCCCTCCGGCGCTGGGGCCGGAGTTTCGGGCTGCGGTTTGTCCAGCAAGATGGGCAAAATGCAGGTGTGCTGCAATCTCTGCTCGACCAGGCAGCGCGCAAACTGCCCCACGGCGCGCCGGGCGCGTTGTCCGGCGCCGATCACAATGCTGACTTGGAGTTCGGGCATGACTATTTTCCTTGCACGTTTTCGATCACGAACCTGAATCGCATGCGGCCCAGGCGCACCCCGTCGCCGCTGCTCAATACATGCCGGCGCACGCGCTGCTCGTTGACAAAGGTGCCGTTGGCATCGTCGCTCGCATAAAGCACAAAATGACCGTTCTGATATTCGATCCAGGCATGGTTGCGCGAAATGGTCGGGTTGTTGAGGTTGATCTCGTTTTGGGCTGGCTCGCGACCGATCCGGGTTTTACCGGGCATAGCAATGGGGAACTGGACGCCGATTTCGTCGCTGACGAGCGATGCGCGGGGTGTTTCGCTGTCCAGGTACTCGCGAACGATGCCCGGTATCGCTTCACAGTGCGGGCATGTCTCCGTCTGGGGATCGAGCGGCGCGCCACAGAACGCACAGTTTGAGGTTTGCACGTAAACCGTTTGCAGCGGCAGCCAAGACAGCGCCTCGCTGACGGTGGCGCTGCTCATCAACAGGGCAAGAATTGCGTTTGAGAGGCCGATCAGCCCGATCACGAGCGCGTATGTGGGCCGGTTTGCTCGTTCGGCGTAGGCCAGGGGCAAGAAGGCCAACGCATACACGCACAACAGCGCATGCGTCGATGCCGTCACGCCTTGCGCCCAGCCGCGTTTCCAGAGCAGCCCCAGCCCGCCCACGCACGCAGCCACGCCGAGGGCCAGGATCGACAACTCGCTCCACGGTGAAATAAACAGAGCATCGTCCGGGCGGTTGAACAGCGTCCACATCCCCCAACCGATGGCCGCCGCACCCAGGGCCAGCCATCCACCGCCAATCGCCTTGATCCACCCAATGTTTTTGTTCATAGCTCATATCAATGTAAAAAGCAAAATAGCCAAAGTCAGCATGATACCCAGGTTGGCCAGGACCAGGGTAATCCAGACCCAGCGCGGCAGCTCTTCTCTCTGCGGCCGGAGCGCGATCTCGGCACGATATTCGGCCCCCAGCGAAGCCAGGTAAATGGCGTCGGCCGGCGAAAGATAAGGCAATGAGACCTGGGTCAGTTCGTGGGCAAACGCCTTGACGGTCGGGTAGCGATCTTGGGGCAGTTTGGAGAGTGCGCGCAGAATCACCCGGTTCACCTCGGCCGGCACGCCCTTGATCGGTTCGGGCTGCGCGTTTCGCACGCGGTTGATGTTGTCGGCGCGCGCGCCGGGAGTGCTGCGCAGGTCAAAGTCGACATAATAGTGCCCTGCTAGCATTTCGTAGAGCATCGCTCCCAGGGCATACAGATCGACGCGGGGATCATTTCTCACCCCGTCGAGTTGTTCGGGCGACATGTAAAATATGGTTCCGATAGCCAGATCGCGCTCGGTCTGCCAGGTGCGGTGAACCAGCGTGTCGGCGACGTGAGCGATACCCAGGTCGATCAATTTGGGCTGCCCGCGCCCGTCAAAGAGCACATTGCCCGGCTGCAAATCGCAGTGGACAATGCCCATTTCGTGCAGATAGCCCACCGCGCTGCACAGGGCCAGGGTGATTGTGATCGCCTGGTGCAGGCTGATGCCTTGTCCTCGCTTGAGCCAATCGGCGAGCACCCCGCCTTCCAGGTATTCGAGCACCAGGTAATGGTGGCCGTTTTCCTTAAACATGGCTTCGGCGCGGACGATGTTGGGGTGTTTGAGCCGCTGCAAGGTGCGCCCTTCGCGGACAAAGCGCCGCACAGCCTGGGCATCGCTG
>CAYRXM010000025.1:0-25781 GCA_964428175.1 uncultured Anaerolineae bacterium | reverse complement strand
TGTGCTCTTCCGATCTGATCAGTTCTTTCAACACCACCTGGCGAGCCGTTTGCGTGTCTTGTGCCAGGTAGATAAAACCAAAACCACCGCGAGCCAGCAGCCTGGAAATGAAATAACGGTTTTTGTGCAGTTGGGTTCCCTTGCTCAGCGCCATGATACATGCCTCTCCAGCGACCTTGTTAGCATTTTACCATACGAGCTTGAACTGCCGGGTTACATCTCGGTTACAGTCCCATTACACGAATCTGCTGTACCAGTCAGAGCCGCAAACAGATTTTGTTCGTTTGCTGGGTTGTGTTATACTTGCCCGAACGCCGTCTCGGGGCGGGAGCAATCTCACGACCGGGGGCTCAGCGAATTCAAGAAAGGACGCTGTCTATGATCCTGGAAACGCTGATCGTGGGGCAAATTCAAACCTGCTGCTATGTGGTCGGCGAGCGGGCAGGAGGAACGGGGATGGTCATCGATCCGGGAGGAAATGCCGGGCATATCTTGCAGGCCGTCGACCGGCACAACTTGCACATCCGCTACGTGGTCAACACGCACGGCCATTTTGACCACATCCTGGCCAACGAGGATGTTTTGCGTATGTTGAGCGAAAACCAGCCATCGCCGCCGCAGTTGGTTGCGCACCCACAGGCCGCGCCTTTACTGGCCCAGGCCGGCGGCGCCGCCTGGTTTGGCATCGCCGCCAACCCCGGCCCAGCCCCCGACCTGCTGGTTCGGGAAGGCGCTGAATTGACCCTGGACGCGCTGCGTTGGCAGGTCTTGCACACACCGGGACATTCGCCGGGCAGCATCTGCCTCTACTGCGCCACCGAAAACGCGCTTTTTGCCGGCGATGTGTTGTTCCGGCGCGGCATCGGTCGCACCGACCTGCCTGGCGGGGATTTTGACACGCTGATCCGCAGCGTCAAAGACAAGCTGTTTGCACTGCCCGACACGACCCGCGTCTATCCCGGCCACGGCCAGCCGACGACGATCGGCGAGGAAAAACGCAAGAATCCTTTCATTTAACCCAAGAACCCAGGGTTTTGACAAAACCCTGGGTTCTTTGATCCGGGCATATTGACGATCTTGATCTATTTTCTCCGTGCAAACCAGAACGCCGCACCCAACGCCGCCAGCAACATGGCCGCGCTTCCACACAGCGATGTCGCTCCAGATGAACTGTTCGGAACGACCGGAGTGGGTGTCGCCGCAAACGGGTCGGTCGATATGACCGGGGTGGGCGTCGCCGCCGGGGCGTCGACCGGCTGTGCGACCGGCGTCGAGGTCGCTGCCGGCGCGGGCAGGTCGATCCTGTCCCCCTCACCTTCGAGCACCACCTCGTAGGCCACCGGCTGCCCGGTCGAATCCGCCAGCACCACCAGCACGCGCGCAGCGACAGCCAGGTAACGGCTCCATTCGGGCCGCGCGCGCGAGAGGGCAAAATAATCCTCACTCATAAAGAGCACACGAAGCGGCGTCATCCGGTCGGCGTCAAAAGTTGTGTCGATCCACAGCCCATCGCGCAGCAAAAAGGCCTTATCGCCGACCACCTTGACCATGTCGCCGGTCGCCCCGCTGCCAACATCCGAGGTTTCCAGGGCGCGCTGCGCTTCGGCATCATCGACGGCGGCCTTGCCGCTCGGCGCGGCGGGCGTAGCCGCGATCACCGAGTATTCGCGCTCGGCCGTCTCCTGGCGTCCCCGCTCGCTGAACACCTCGACATCTTCTTGAACCAGGAACGACGTATAAGGCGTCATAATACCATAGCGCACCGCCAGATCGACGATCTCTTGCACCAGCTCCGGCGACTCGCCGTGCAAGCGGATTTGGTTGAGCAAATAGCCAATCTTGCGCGTGGCCCACAGCCGGGGGATGAAATTGGGGCCGCCCGTGCTGCGAAAATACACATCATCAAAGACAAAGGTCTGCGTTTCGTCATTGACCTTGCCGCGCAGCGTGACGATCGTGTCTCCGCCCGCCCGGTAGCGCCCGGCCATCAAAACCTGCGTCCCGGCAAACAGATCGGGCAAGGGGTAAGGATAGCTATCCTCCACCTGGATCGTGCCGAAATCGATGTTGATGTCCGAAAGCACGGGCGTGCTGACCTTGGCATAAAAAGCCGACACTTGTTCGTCGATGCTTTGGCCGGGGCGAACATAAGCGCTCGTGCCGCGATGGTCGAGGGCCATCCGGTCGAGCAGCAGCGTGTTCACATCATCGCCGACACCAAAGGTAAAGATGCGCACGTTATCCGGCGCAGCGCCATCGACGCTGGATAGGATGCGTTCTACATCGGTTACGCCTTCGGTGGGCAGGCCGTCGGTCAGGAAAATGATGATGGTCGGGCGCTCGGCATCGACCTGGGCCAACGCCTCCAGCATGGCCCGGTTGATGTCGGTGCCGCCGCCGGCCTGTAGGCCATCGACCCACTGAGCGGCCGCCGCACGTTGCGCCACACCGGCCAGCCCGCGCCCAAACTGTCGCACGCCGGTGCTGAATTCGACAATGTTAAAGCGGTCGCCCTCGTTAAGGTGATCGAGCACAAATTTGAGCGCTTCTTTGGCCTGAGCCAGCTTTTCACCGCGCATACTGCCCGACTTGTCGAGCACCAGCAGCACATCCTTGGCAATGATCTCGGTTTCATCCACCTCGACGCGCGGCGCGAGCAGCAGCAAGAAAAATCCATCCTCGCCGGCGGCGTACGAGAGCAGGTTCAACCCGACATCCTCCTCGGCGACGGTATAATAGAGATCAAAATCGGTGTCCGGCTGCACATCATAGGCCTCATAACCGACCGCTACACGATAGTCACCTTGCCTGTCAACGGCCACATCGTGGCTCGACGAATATACGGCCTTGATTGCTTCGTTGGAATGAATTTCGACGTGAATCGAAACGTCCTCGATCGGCTTGGGAGAAAACCGCTCGGTATCAAGCGGGTAGCGATAGTGGATCAGCCCGTTGTCCAGCGGCAGCACCTCGCTGTACTCGATCTCGACCCGCTTTTCGGCGCGCGGTTCGATGGGGAAAATGCGTGCGCGGAACGTGTTGCGCCCAACGTATTCCAACAATGCCGGGTCGCGCTGCCGGCGGACGATCTCTTCATAGATGTTGCGCGCCTGGTCGGCAGGCAGCATCTCACCGGCCAGGTATTCGCCGTCCACCCACATGCCAAACTCGTTGATCGTCGCCCCTTCGGGCAGCGGGAAAACATAGGTGCCTTCGATACGGCGGTTGGTGGGGTTGACAAAGACCTGGTCGACGTGCGTGGTCGCCACCTGATCCCGGATCGTGACCGTAACACGATGATATTTGATGACTAGATAGGGGGGAATTTCTTCAACCGGAGGGTCGATAATGATGATCCCGTCGGCCAGAACCGGGCGACAGGTCATCAAAAACCAGGCCAGCAAAAGAACGAACCATGTACTTTTTTTCATCGGAACATCTCCTCACACCCAAACCGTTTGGAGCATAGACGGACGTTGTGAGCGATTTGTTCCCCCGGCCTGCGCAATTTGCTTTCTGCTGCGTCTGTGTTACAATGCGCCAATCCTGAAGCCGCTGAATCACGGTTCCAGAAACGAGAAAAGCCCCTTGCGGGGCTTTTCGGATGAATGAAAAGAGAACTTGATGAATTAGACGTTGCTGACGATGCCGGAAAAGACGTTGCCGATGACCGGGCCCAACAGAAGCAGAATCGCGATAACGACGATGGCGACCAGCACCAAAATCAGAGCGTATTCCACCAGACCCTGGCCCTCTTCGCGCGGAAGAAACAACATGTCAGTCACCTCCCTCTGGATGTATATTTGATGAGTGGTTGTCCTCATCAGCATCGGTTTCATTATACTGCATAACAGGTGATTTGACAAGGGGATCTTTGTAAATACGGCGTAAATTTTCCGTGATGAAAGCGTAAAGATGAATATGGCCAATCAGATTGTCAATTTAACCATCACTGCAATGGCCGACGGTGGTCAGGCGCTTGGCCGGCACGAGGGCAAGGTTGTTTTTGTCGCCGGCACGCTGCCCGGCGAGCAGGTGCGGGTGCGTATTGTCGAGACACACAAACGCTGGGCGCGCGCCGAACTGCTGGACGTGCTGGAAGCATCGCCGCAGCGCGTTGAGCCGCCATGCCCCTATTTTGGCGAGTGCGGTGGCTGCCATTTTCAGCACATCGACTATCCCGCCCAGCTTGAATTCAAGCGGCACCTGGTTGCCGGGCAGTTGGAACGTACCGGTCACGTCGACGCTCCAGCGGTCAATTCGGCGTTGGGGATGGATGAGCCGTGGTTTTATCGCAACCACGTTCAGTTTTCCGTTACCCAAGACGGGCAGCTCGGTTTCCAGAGCCAGAAAAGCCATCAGGTCATTCCCATCGATCAGTGCCTGCTCGCACATCCCCTGGTCGACGAACTGCACGCTGCGTTCGACCTGGAATGGCCCGAATTGACGCGGCTGTCGCTGCGCGCGGGCATCTATACCGGGCAGCAAATGTGCATTCTGGAAACCGTCGATGATCAAGCGCCGGAACTCGAGACCGATATGCCGCTTTCGTGTCTGCTCCGGCGCAGCGATGGGACGGATATCGTCCTGATTGGGCAGGGCGCTTACCAGGAACTGCTGCGCGGCCGGCCTTTGCGCATCTCGTCGAGCAGTTTTTTCCAGGTCAACACCGCGCAGACAGAGCGGCTGATCGACGTGGTCGAACGATATCTGGAGCCGCATCCTCAAGACACGCTGCTGGACGTTTATTGCGGTGTGGGGGCGTTGGGGCTGTCTTTGGCCGGGCAGGTGGGGCAGATCATTGGCGTCGAGGGGCATTCGGCGGCGATTCAGGATGCGCAATTTAACGCGCAAGCGGCCGAGCAAGCAACTTTTATCCAGGGTAATGCGGCTCAGGTTTTGCCGGAAATCAAGTACAAGGTCGATAAAGTGATCGTCGATCCGCCGCGCAAGGGCTGTGAACCGGAGGTGCTGGCCGAGATCGTCCGGCTTGGGCCGGAGCGGCTCGTGTATGTGTCGTGCGATCCGACAACGCTGGCTCGCGACGCGGCCCTGCTCGGCCAATACGGGTATGTCCTGGCGCAGGCGCAGCCGGTCGATCTGTTTCCACAGACGTTTCACATCGAAACTGTAACGCTGTGGCGGCGCGCGACATGAAGAAATTCGTCGATGTCTGGTATGCGTTGAGTTACAAGCTGGAAAATCATTACCTGGCACAGATTTCGCTGCGCAACTGGCTGTGGGCGTGGGTGATCGTGCCGGCGGTGCTGGCCGCGTTCAGACGGTTGTCGTGGTGGTACGTCATTCCGTTTTCGGCGGTCGGCGTTGGCGCGTGGATCGGCACGCAGGTCGCCCGGCAAAAGGGCTATCTGAGGTTTGTGCCCGGCCCGCTCAATCCGGGGGCAGACGGAAAGCCGATCGTGGTGGATGAAAAAGTGACCGTGCGGGTATGCGGAGATTTTGCAGTTGGAGATGGCAAGCGTTATATGCTCAACGAGAAGGCGTTTTACACGTTTGTGAAAACCAGAGAGCACGTCTTGATGGCGCACCTCGAACGGACGCGCTTTATGCTGCTTGGCCGTTCCAGGCAAATCGAAGCGGGGTGGTGGTATGTCTTTTTCAAGCCGGCGCACGTCGTCGCCGTCCAGACCGGACACATTGCCGACGGTTTGAAAGCGCACCCGGCGCTGGCGTTGACCCTGCACCTCGATGGGAACGCCTTACCCGCAACGGTGTACCTGGTCGGCGAGGAAACCGGCACGCTCGGACGCATCCTCGATGATTTGAAGCGCGATGTGCCGTCGCCGGCATTCGCGCCATTGACGGCATAAAACGCAATCAGGCGCGCGCGGCCTGGAGCGCGAGCCAGTCGCGCTTTTCGAGCAGCATGTCATAATACAGCATTCTCCGGTAGCGACCGCCCAATTTGAAGAAACGCCTCAGATGCCTGAACGCTTGATCCTGTAGAAAATCCAGGTCGTCGTAACTGGTCAACCCCCGATAAATCGCCCCCGTTTTTTTGAACCCACAGCGCAGATAGCAGCGGATGGCTCGCTCGTTGATCGCTGCCACGTCGAGCAACAGCCGCTCGAAACCCAGGTCATCAAAATAGTACTTGAGAAAAACCTGGAGCGCTTCGGTGCCATAGCCAAGGCCGACAAACAACGCGCCAAAGCCGATGCCCAACCGCGCAGACCAGTGCTTGCGCATCTCACGCAGCGAAATGCGCCCGATAAGCCGTGCCGTCTCATCTTCGACGGCGTAATAGACCCGGCCGGGATCGCGGAGCAGGTTGTCGAACCAGATTTCATTTTGGGTTGGCGAGCAAATCGGCCAATCAAAGAGCCTGTAGCGCGGATCATCCGACAGAGGCCAGGTGTTCATTTCGTCAAGATCGGCCAGGCGCAGCGGCCGGATGAGTACCCGCGGACCTTGAAGGCAGATATCGTCAGGCTGCATCGTTTTCCCTCAACTGCTATGGCGCTCCCAACTCGTCCACCGGTGTGCCGATGTACCTGGCGCCTTCGTCGATCAACATCACCGGAATGCCATCGCGAATGGGATACTTGCGATTGCAATCATGGCAGACCAGCCATTTTCCATCGATCAGGGTCAACTGCCCCGGATCGACTCCCTCGTGCGAAACACAAGCCGGGCAGCGTAAAATATCGAGTAAAGATTGAAAAGACAAGACGGTCTCCTTTCCAGGTATCGAGAGATACCGCTCATACCACAGATTCGGCAAAAGCCGCCGCGCCGATAGAAAAGACCTGCTCGCACGTGCTTTCGGTTTCGCAGTGACGCACAAAATCCTCGATCAGATCAGCGATGATACGTGCGCCCCGGCTGTTCAGGTGCAGCATGTCCGAGTGCAGTACCAACCCCTGCCGCTCGGCGACCTCGTCCAGTTCGACGCCCAAAATCTTGTTTTCCCAAATGGCTTTGACCGAGTGCCACTGCCACATCTCGTGTTCCAGGCTTTCGGCGGGCGGGTGCTCGGTCAAATAGTCGATCATTTGCTCGAAAACGGGCAGGTAGGCCACCCTATAGCGCCGCGCCACGCGGCGCACCACCTCGCTGAACCAGCGCGTGGTGCGCACTGGCTGACTGCCCAGCTCTTCACCGATGGGCGGCAGCGAGAGCAGGGCGATGCGCGCCCGCGTCTCACGCTGCAAACGCTCGACGATTTTCTCCATGTTTTCTTCGTACCAGCCGATCGAGGGCTTGGAGGGCAGCGTGCGGTGCTGCATCGTCCACAATGCGCCTTCGTCGGCGATGGAGGCGTTGGCGTCGTTGGTGCCGATCAAAACGGTGACCATGTCCGGCTCGCAGGCGATCACCTGATCGAGGCGCTGCAAGACCTCGTAGGATACCTCGCTGTTGATTCCGGCATTAATCACCTCAAAGCGGTCGCCCAGGCGCGCCTGTAGCAGATCGACGTAATTGTAGCTGACCTCGCCCCGGGTGATGCTGTCGCCGACGCAGACGACGACTCGCTTGTCGGTTTGCGGCTTTTTTTCGCGCACGTATTCCAGCGGGTTGTCGGGCGCGGGGCGGCGGATCAGATAGAGAATGTACCTGATCAGCAGCCATTCCAGGGCAAAGAGCACCGCCAGGCAGCCCGGCAGAGGTTTCAACCGGTCGAGAAAATCACGGTTCAATTTCATTCGCCTTTACCTTGCCGTTTTTCAGTCAGCGCAGCCCGCGTCTCGGCCGGGTGGTGGCTGAGCACCGCGTCGACGCCGAGGGCCAGGTACCAGTCCAGGCGATCCTCCGGCGCGGGATCGAGCGGGCAGACCCACAAGCCGTGCTGGCGGGCGATCTCCATATAGCGCGGGTTGGCCGCCATGGCCTGTGGCGTGGTGCCGATGCCGTCGCCGTCAAAAGCCGGGTTGGCGTTAGCCTCACTGATCTCGCCGATCCACACTTTCGGCTCGACTTTTTTCGCCGCGTAAAGGAGCTTGTGGCTGAACGACATCAAAAACACCGTCCCCGCCTCGATGCGCGGGCGGATCAGGTCGATCAGTTTTTGGGCGTTTTGCGGATCGGCCAGGGCCGGGTCTTTGAGTTCGAGGGCCAGCCCCTTGTCGGGTGGAGTCAGCGCCAGCAGTTCTTCCAACGTCGGGATGCGCTCGTCGGGGTACTGCGCGGCGTCGAATTGGGCGCAGTACGAGCCGGTCACGTGCGCCGTTTTGACCTCGGCCAGGGTCAGGTTGGGGATCGCGCCGCGACTGTCGGTGACGCGATCCAGCGTCCGGTCGTGGTGGCAGACCAGCACGCCGTCGCCGGTCAACCAGAGATCGGTTTCCAACAGATCGGCGCCTTCGTCGAGCGCCATCTGGAACGCGGTAAGTGAGTTTTCCGGTGCGTGAACGGCATCGCCGCGATGGGCCATGATCAAGGGTTTGGGTAGATCGAGTAGTTTAGACATAAAACTCCTTTTCGGCTCACAAATATGTTACGTGATGCGTAATGCGTAATACGTAATGCGTAATGCGTGAATGGCGCAGTATGCATTACATTTCACGCATCACGCCCCGTCGCATATCTGCCAAATCGACGTATTCGAAAATCCCGCCGCCGTGTATCGCCCAGATGCGCGTGGCAAAGCGGTCGATGAAGTAGCGGTCATGGACGACAGCCAGCACGGTGCCTTCGAACTGGCTGAGGCCTTGCTCGAAACACTCGCGCGAAGGGATGTCGAGGTGATTGATCGGCTCGTCGAGGATGAGCAGGTTGCAGCCGGCGGCGACCAGCCTGGCCAGAGCCAGCCGGGCGCGCTCGCCGTAGCTGAGCGAGCCGACCGGCACGAACACGTCGTCGCCGCTGAACAGAAAATAATGCAGGAAATTGCGTGTCTCGGTGTCGCCTAATGGCGCGACGCGGCGGATTTCGCCGAATGCATCGGATTCGTCGTCCAACCCTTCCTGCTCTTGCGAATAATAGCCGATTTTGACGCTGGGGCCGGCACGGATTTGCCCGCCCAGCGGCGCGATCTGGCCCAGCGCAATGCGCAAAAACGTCGTCTTGCCGCTGCCGTTCGGCCCGGCCAGCACCACCCGCTCGCCGGCGCGCAGGGTGAGCGAAACGTCGCGAAACAAGATGTGCGGGCCAAAGCCCATGCTGAGGTTTTCGACGATCAGCACGTCCTGGCTGCTCTCCGACACCTGGCCGAAATCGAGCTTCATCTGCCACGAGCGCTGCGGCTTGTCGACCAGGTCTTCGGATTCCAGGTAGCGTTCCAGGCGGCGTTTTTGCACCACCGCCTTGCGGGCGATGCCCTTGGCGATTTTTCGGGTGGCAAAGTTGATCGTGCCCAGCTCGATGTTGCGCGCATAGGTCTCAAAGCCGGTGATCGCCTTGCGATACTGGGCGATGCGGTCCTGCTGATCTTTGTAGGTGCTCCACAGTTGGGCGTATTCGCGCTCTTTGGCCTGAACATAGTCGCTGTAATTGCCAGGATAGGCGTGCATGGTATGCGTGAGCGGATCGAGTTCGAGGATCGTGTTCACCGTGCGGTCGAGAAAGGTGCGGTCGTGCGAGACGATGAGCACCGCGCCGTCATAGTGGCTGACGAACGTTTCCAGCCATTCCAGCGCGTCGATGTCAAGGTGGTTGGTCGGCTCGTCGAGCAGGAGCAGGTGCGGTTTTTCGAGCAGCAAGCGGGCCAGGCCCAGGCGCGTTTTTTGCCCGCCGCTGAGGATGCGCACCGGCGTGTCGCGCTCCAGTTGATCGAGGCCCAGCCCGGCGAGCACGGCCTCCATCTCGGCCTCGATCTGGTAGCCGCCGCCCGCCTCGAGTTGATCGAGTGCGCGGGCATAGGCCTCCATCAAACCGGCGAGGTCGTCCTGGGCAGCGTGCGCCATCTGCGCGGCCAACCGCTCGACCTCGCTCTCGGCTTCGGCGACGCGGGTCAGCAGCACCTCGCCGACGGTAGCCGCGTCGGCATAGCTGAGCGACTGCTCCAGATAGCCCATGCGCATCCCCGGCATGGTCAGGGCGACGGCGCCGTCGTCGGGCGTCTCGCGGCCGACGATGATGCGCAGCAGGGTGGTTTTGCCACAGCCGTTCGGCCCGACCAGGCCGAGCCGGTCGCCGGGGTTGACAGTGAAACTGACGTCTTGCAAAATAATGTCATCGCCGTAGGCTTTGGCGATTTGATTGACGGTGAGCATCAAGTTCCTTTATTGACTGCATCGATCAAGCGTGCGAACGCGCAAACCCTGCGAATTTTCAGGTTCGACGGGTTTGCGCGCGTTCGAAAGACCCAAATTGAGACCACGCAAGCACAGCCAGTTAGCCCTTCCAGCGTGGGCACATCTTTTTCGTGATCGGCGCGTTGGTGATGTTGCGTTCGCCGCTGCCATCGGAGCGTATGATAAACACGTCAGCGTTTGCGCCCGAAACCAGCTTGAGATAATAGAGATAACTGCCGTCAGGGGTAAACTGCATCGGCCAGTCATTGTATTTGACACCGAGGATCACATTGTAGCCGTCTTTGTCCACATTGGCGCGGATGACGCCCATGTTCTGGTCGGTGAATATAAAGTGGCTGCTGTCCGGCGCCCAATTGAGGCCGCTCCAGATGTGCAGCTTGCCAATGTAATAAGAGCGCAGCTGCTGCCCGTCATTGGCACGCACCAGCGTCACGGCAAAATTGCCGTCGCCGAGGTTGGACGTATTGGCCTTGACTGCGCCGTTGGGTGCCGGGCAAGAGCCGACCGTGCCCGCCAGTTTGCAGACATTGACCGGCTTGATGGCGATACTTTTGCCGTCCATCGTGCGCGCCGCCGTGTTGCCCTCCGGGCAGGTCGAGTTGGCAAAAGTCGTCCGCCCGATCTCGACCGGGTTGCTCCAGGCCGGATCGGTGGAATAGAGGTAATAGCTTTCCCCTTCTTGCACAGTAAAGATGATCCGCCCCACCTGGCCTGCCGCCGGCGACTCTGGCGTTGCCGTTGCTCCCGGCGACGGGGTGTTCGCGCTGACCGTCCCCGATGCAAAAACAATATCGTCGAAATAGAGCGTGCCCGTCTTGGCCCCGTCCACCCGGTCGATGACGATGCTGCTGAAACGCACCGGATAGTCGATCTTGGCATTGTCCGGGCCGTAAACGCGGCCACCCGGCCAGGGCAAGCCGGGGGCCAGCGTGCCGGTCATCTTGAGCCAGCCCGTGTGATAGATGCGCCCCATCGCCACCGACCACATCTCGCCTTCCGCGTCGAGCACCCAGATGTTGAAAAAGTGACCGGCTCCGTCGCCGTACACCCACGCACTGACCTGATTCGGTGTGCCGGGGATGGCCGTCTTTTGCTCAAAGATGACAAAATCGTCTGCCGAAGACGCGCTGCTGAAATTGTAGGCCAGTTTCCCGGCATAGCTGCCCGATTTGACCTGCTCGCTGCTCTGGGTAAACTCGCCATAGGGTTGATCGCCGCGCCGCCAGGCGCCAAAGGTCTCGAACGAGATCACCCCGCCGGAACTCGGCGATGTGGTGGGCGGAGCCACCGTTGGGGCCACCGTGACCACTGGCGTGGTGACCGGCGGCGGCGTATCCGTTGGCGTCGCGGTTGGCGTCGCTATCGGTGGGGCAAGGGTCTGCGTCGCGGTTGGCTCTGGCTGCGGTGTGAGCGTCACGGTTGGCTCCAGCACACTGAGCAAGAGCGTCTGGGTCGATTTCTTGCCCTCGTATTGGGCTACCAGCAGCACCGTGCCCGGCTTGTCGAACGATGTCCGCAGCGATCCCTCGGCCGGCAGGTTCGACCACTTGGGCAGGGCCTCATAGTTCAGGTAAATCTCGATGCTGGATACATTGCCGGTCACTTTCCAGGCCAGTTGCACTTCTTGCCCGCGCACCGGCTCGGCCGGCGACACCTCAAACAATTCGATCTCGGGCGCGCCCGGCGCGGGCGTCACCTCGACCGTCACCGCTTGGCGCTGGCCGTCCGGCAAGACCAGTTCGTAGGTTGTGGTGCCCAAGGGCTTGTCGGTGATAACGCCGCTGGCCGCCGACCCCTTGCGCACGTTCGGCTCGATGTCTACGGAAGCAACTCCCACCGCGCGCCATTCGATGGTCACGCTTTCACCCTGAACGATGGATTTGGGGCTAACCGTGAAAAGTTCGATTTTGGCTTGCGGCATCGGCGTTTGGGTGGCAGCCAGGGCCACCGTCGTGGGCGTGGGATTGAACTGCCTGATCAGCCACGGCGCCAGCAGAACCCCGCCCACAGCCAGCACGGCAATCAAGGCAAAGGCCAGGATCAGCACCGGGATCAACCATTTGCGCTTTTGGGGGGGAGCGACGCCAACTGGCGGCGTCTGCGGGTAAACATAACCCGGCGGCGGCGTTTGCGGATACGGTGTCACCCCACCCGCAGGCGGCGGCGAATACCCCGGCGGCGGCGTTTGCGGATAGGGCGTCTGTGGATAGGGCGTCGTGCCGCGTGCGGGCGTCGTCTGTGGATAGGTGGGCGTGCCTGCCGGCGGGGTGCGCGAGGCCGGGCCGGCAACCACCGTGCTCTGGTAAGGCGCCATCAGCCCGTCCATCGGTGGAATGATGAATGTGTCGGGCCTGGTGATCGCCACTTCCAGGTCGGCGACCAGGTCGCCGGCCCAATCGTAGCGATGGTTGGGGTCTTTGGCGATTGACTTGCGCACCACGGCTTCGATTTCAGAAGTGATGCTGTGCCCGGACGCGGCCATCGGCGGCGGATCGTCCATCAGGTGGGCCAGCAAGATGGCGTGCGGCGTCGGCTTGACAAAGGGCACGTTGCCGGTGAACATGTGGTAGAGCATCACGCCCAGCGAATAGATGTCCGAACGGCGGTCGAGGGCATCGCCGCGCGCCTGCTCGGGCGACATATAGTCCGGCGTGCCCATGATGAACCCGGTGCGGGTCAGGCGGCTGCCGGTGGTCGCGCGCACCAGGCCGAAATCCATCAAGGTGATGCGATCCTGGTGTGCAGGGTCGATCATGATGTTGCTGGGCTTGATGTCGCGGTGGATGTAGCCTTTGGCGTGTGCATAGTCGAGCGCGTTGGCGATCTGCCGCACGATGCCGAGTATCCGTTTGGGCGACAAGACGGACTCTTGGGCCAACAGTTCGGCCAAAGTCATCCCTTCGAGATATTCCATGACAATGTAGTGAATTTTGTCTTCACTGCCCACGTCGTGGATGGTGATCACGTTGGGGTGGTGCAGCGCCGCCGCCGATTGAGCCTCGCGCAAAAAGCGCTTGACCAGGTCCATATCTTCGGCCAGCGACGGCAAGAGCACCTTGATCGCGACGTGGCGCTGAAGATTGGCCTGGTAAGCCTTGTAGACGGTGGCCATACCGCCTTTGCCCAATTGTTGGACAACCTCAAATTGTCCCAGTGTTTTGCCCACAAGTTCCATAGTGGACCCCTTTTCTTCTCCCCTGGTCTTGTGTCCCCGCCTGCCTATTGCGCGCGCCACACCTTGATGTTGTCAAACGTGGCCCGCGCCGGCGGGTTTTCGTAGGCCGTCACAACCATAGCGAGCGTTCCTGTTTTCAGCGAGTTATCCTCAAACTCGTACACAAATTCGTCATTGACGTATAGTGTGACCTTGTCGCCGAGCCGGATCAGGGTGATGTGGTTGATCATCCCTGTGCCCCTGATTGCGCTATGATTCGTCCAATCGACGAGCTCGGTCCACACGCCGTCGACCTTTTTGCCGAACGTAAAACTGCCGTTGCCATTGATGTCCAGCTCGTAGCGATTGTCCTTGTTTTTGTACAGGAACAGCACGCCGTAGGCATTGTACTTGTTGCCCGAAACCAGCCCGGCATCAAACTCGAGCACAAAGTCGTCCATATCGGGGCCGGCCGCATTCCAGGCCATCCAGCTTGGCTTGAGCACCTCGATCGAGTACGCGCCGCCGTCGAGGCTGTAAATCACATCCTGCGACTCGCTGATCTCCCAATCGTCGTCCGGATTGACAAAATCCTGCTCGTAAAGCAGCCCGCCCCGGCTGAAACTGGGCGTCGACGTGGCCTCCGGCGTCGACGTGGCCTCCGGTGTCGAAGTCGGCGTAGGCGTCGAGGTGACCGCCGGCGTCATGGTTGGGGTAAAGGTCGGCGTAGCGGCTGGCGTGGCTGTTGGCAAGAACTGCGGCACGATGACAAAAATCACGCACAATGTGCTGCATACCAGCACGAGCAAGGCGACGACGGCGATAATGATCCACGTCCACGGCGAGCGCTGTTTGGGCGCAGCCGGGGGCAGCGAAGTTGAGGGCAATGTCGATGCCATGGGCGATTCAAAGACCGGTGGTGGCGGGGCCTGGGTCACATCACGGCCACACTCGCCGCAAAACCGCTCACCGGGCAGCAGCACCGCACCGCAGTGGGGGCATTTTTCCGCCCCGCCGGCAGCTATGCCGCCGCCGACGGGAACGCCGCACTGAGGGCAAAACTTTTCTCCCGCTGGAATTTCGGCTTCACAATTGGGACATTTCATTTTTTCCTCCTCGACCGGACAGTGCCGGAACTTTAATTTTCGGGTTGTCTAAAACGCATAGCCGCACTTGCCGCAGAATTTGCGCCCCGGCAAATTTGCGTGCCCGCACTTGGGGCATACCTGCCTTTCGACAGGCTGTTCTTTGGACGCACCGCACACGCCGCAGAATTTGCGGTCGACGGGCACCGGCGACTGGCAGCGCCAGCAAACCCAGGTCTGGAGCGGCGCGCCGCACTTGCTGCAAAACTTGCCCCCCGACGGGGTTGCGTATCCACAGCGGGGACACTCGATCAGGATTTTGGCCTGCACGGTCTGGATCAATTGGTTGACATCGCGGTAGCCGTCCAGTTCGTCATCGATGCGATCCAGCAGTTCCAGCGCCTGCGGCCACTCTTCGAGAGCCATGTGTACTTTGGCCTGGCCGTACCAGGCAGCCATGTGCGCCTCGGTCTCCAGCTCGCGGTCAGTTCGCTCGATCAACGAATCGACGTTTTTATAGCCCGGCGTCAGCGCGCGAACCTGGTGCAGCGCCGTTTGCGCCTCGGCCCAACGCCGCTTGGACATCGATTCCACGGCCTGGTTGTACAGGTCGGCAATGCGCTTTTGCGCCTCATAGAGCACGCTCACGTCGCGAAAATCGGCGCGCATCTCGTGCAGCCGCTCCAGCAAATCCAGGACGCGATCCCAGGCCTGCGCCTTGAGCGCCGCCTGAGCCTGCGTATAAAGCCGATCCAGGTTCTTTTGCTCGGCCCGCCCCATTTGCACCGTATTCAACAAACTGCGCACGTCGCGATAGCCCGGCTCATCCTGCTCCAGCTTGACCAGAACTGCTTCCGCCTGATCCCATCCGCCCTGCGACACCCACTGTTTGGCCCGCTCATAGCGGGTCAGCAGGGCTTGCTGGCGCTGCGCCTGGCCCAGTTTGGCCTGTGCGTCGGCGTGATTGGCGTCTTGCTCGGCCACCTTGCCCAACTGCCGCACCGCCTCCGCCCAATCTTCCTGCTCGAAAGCCTGGCTGCCCAACTCGTAGGGCGTCCCCTCGCTCTCCGGCGCGGCGACCTTGCGGCGCATCCGTTCGAACGAGGGTTCGCCGCCCGTTTCATCGACGATGGCCGAGCCGACAATGTCCTTGAAATCTTCCAGCAGCCGGTCGGGCCGCTTGATCTGCCCGCTCTGATAGCTCAGATACTCGATGTCGCGGTCGCGCTCGCTCTCGTTCAAAAAGAGCACATCGTTCTGCCAGGCGATGACCAGCGGGTGCAGGCTCAACACGGGCACATTGGTGCCGCGCTTGCACAGGTAAAGCTGCTCCTCGACGCGATAATCGTCCTGGCTGTCGGTGACATAGGCCTCTTTGAGCCGCGAGGGCGGCGTGCTGCCCATAAAACTGACCATCTCGTGCGTGTAACTGCCGCGCCGCAAGCGCACATCCTCGACATAGACCAGCTTGTATGCTTCCAGGAAGGTCAATTGGCCCAGCATCTCTTCCAGCGCGGCAAAGAGCGGATCGTTGATCTGCTCGCAGTGATAGCGGTTGATCGCCCCGTGGCCGATCGTCTTGTTGCGGTAATTGACCATCGCGTCGCAAAACTGGCGCAGCGACAGCGACGTGGTGGCACTGTCGGTGCGGTTCTGTGCATAATTGACGATCTGGTTATAGGCCTCGATCATCGCCGGGCGGTCGCGCTGTTTCTTGTTATAGACATCGAACAATTCGGGGATAAACATCTGCTGCACACGCTTGGCGCGCTCGTAGGCGCTGAGCACCTCGCGCAAAAAGCCGTTCCACTGCCCCAACGAAGGCCGGAACAGGCCTTGCAGGGCCTGCCTGACCCGTTCGTCTTGCAATTGATCGGCCAGGTATTGGGCAATGGCAATCGACGAGAGATACTTGAGCGTCACCTCGAACAACTTGACCCGCTGATCGTGCGCGCCGACCGCTTCGCGCGCATTGTCGGCGTTGTGAAAAGTCAGCGCAATCGGAAAGGGGTATTGGTAGAGTATTTCGGTTTTGACGTTCATGCCCAATCCTTTAATCTGCTTGATCTGGCATTGATTCCAGCATGGCGCGTGCGCGCCGTTCCAATTCGACGTTTTGCAGCCGCCCGGCCAGCGCGGCCACCTGCTCGACCGCATCGCGCATCGCCGCCGCGTCGCCCAGATCGCGGCACAGCAGCGCCCACTCGAGCAAGTTTCGCGCCCGGTCGATGTCTTCACCGTGTTCGGAGGCCGCCAGTGCGCGTTCGAGGTGCTCGCCCGCCGCCGGCAGGTCGCCGCTCAGCCGGGCCAGGCGGGCCAACGTGCGTTCGAGTTCACCCTCGGCCCAGGTGCCGACCAGCCGTGATCGCGCCTGCTCGCTTTCCTGGGCGGCCAGGTCGAGGTCGCCCCGGTCGAGGGCCAGGTTGGCGCTGAACATGTGTACGAAACCCAGACTGCGCTCGCGCACGCCCACATCGGGGATGCGCCCGGCCAGCGACAGCGCCTCGGCAAACTGCCGCTCGGCCAGGTCGAACCGCCCTTGCAGCCGCCGCACCTCGCCGATCAGGTTGGTCCACTGTTGAATCCAGGCCACATTGGCCTCAAATTCTTCGGCCAGCAGGTCGATGTCCTTTTGCAAATACTCGACCGCCTGTTCAAAGCGCCACTGACGCGAATACATCCGCCCCAACCCGCCGTAGGTGATGGCCAACCCGGCCCTGTCGCCGAGCCGCTCCTTGAGCCGCGCCGAGGCCTGGAAAGCCTCCTCGGCCTCGGCCCAGCGATTCTGTCGCACCAGCGTCTCGGCCAGCGTGTTTTGCAGCCGCGCTTCTTGTGCCGGCTGCTTGGTGCGGGTGTGAACGATTTCCAGCGCGCGGTGCAGCGTGGGGATTGCTTCTGCTTTGCCCTGCCCCGAGTAGCACAGCCCCAGGTAATGGTAGCCCTGGGCAAGCACGCCATCGTCGTTTTCGGCCTGGGCCAGGTCGATGCCTTGCTGCAAGAACGTTTCGGCCTGCGCCCACCCGTATTGCAGCCGGTGCAAATTGCCCAGCTCGATGTACGCCGACGCACGCCCCTCGCTAAAGCCGACCCGTTCGCTCGTTTCAAGATAGCGTTCCAGGCACGCCGCCGCGCGCTGCCACTCTTTTTGCTGGCTGTAAATCATGCCCAGGTAATAATCGACCTGGGCCTGCCCGTGCGCATCGTCCAGTTGGCGATACAGCCCGGCGCTCCGGTCGAGCAGTGTCAGCGCCGTCTTGATCTCACCGCGTTGGAAACGCAGCCAGCCCAGCCCGGCATAGACCTGAGCCTGGCGCGCCGGGTCGCCCTCGCTGAGCGCCAGCGCCTCTTCCAGGCGGGCCAACGCCTCGTCCCAGTTTCCTGATTGTTCGGCGGTCAAACTCATTGCGCAGAGAATGTCGTATTTCATATCTGGATACGCCTGTGGATCGGGTATTTGCGCCAATGCCTGGAGCGCCATCTCGTAGCTGTGAACAGCTTCCGGATAAGCGGCGCTGCGCGCAAGCATTTCCGCGTTTTGCAAGGCATAATGCAAGGCTTTATCAAAATCGCGACCGGCCAGATAATATGCGGCCAGAAGCGCGGCCTGTCCTTCCCGGGACATGGCCTCGACTGCCTGGGCGATGCGCAGATGATCGCGCTGCACCAGGGCCGGTACGGCCCGCTCGCGCAAGGATTGGCGCAAAAACGAAGAGGCAAAGCGCAGCCGCTCCGGCCCGTCCCAGACCAGCAGCGATCCCCGCTCGGCCAATTCTAGAACAGTCGCCAGCAGCAGGCGCTCGCTCACACCGAGATAGGCGCACAGGGCCGGCGCACTGAGCATTTCAAGCGAAAACGGCTCGACCAGCAGCGCCGCGCATTCGATCAGCGCGCGTTCCAGAGCGTTCAAGTGCGCCAGTTGGCGTTCGAGCAGGGCGTGCAGCGCCGATTGAGTGGTGACTTGCTCGACGCCTTCTTCGATGCCCACCGCATCGATCAGGTGGACGCTGTCGACCAGGATTTTGGGCAGCCCCCGGCTGAGATCGACCAGCGTATCAAGCATCGAGTCGGACAGCAGGCGAACGCTGGTCTTGCGCGCCAGTTGGCGCATCTGTGTATCATCCAACGTGGTCAGGTGCAGCCGGGCGTCTGGATGGCTCAGTCGCGGTGGGAGCGTGCGCGTCCATTGCGCATCATCCTCAAGCGCTTCGCTTTGCCAGGTGGCGGCGACGAGCAGCCGGGCATGCTCGACGCGCGTCAGCAGGTAATCGAGCAGCGCCCAGGTGGTCGCGCCGGCCAGGTGCAGGTCGTCGATGAGCAGCATGGTAGGTTTTTTGCGGCGGCGTTCGATCTGCTCGATCACCTGGAGGATGAATTCGAAATTGCGGTTGAGCAGGTCTTCGTTGCTTTGCTGCCCGCGCCGCGTCTCGAAAATCGTCATCCCGACCTTGATGCCAAAGCCGACCAGCTTGGCGCCGGGGATGTCTTCCATCGCCTCGAATACGTCATCCAGAGAAATCTGGTCGACGATGCTGTAAACGCTGCGGTCATTGATCAACTTGCCGCTGCGGTCAAAACAAAGCCCCAGCATGTCCAGAAACGGCCCATAGGGATTGGTGCGGGTCTCTTGGCTGCACTGCCCGCTAAGCACTTCCCAGCCAGATCGGGCGGCGCGCGCGGCGCAGGCCTGCAAATAGGCGCTCTTGCCGCAGCCGGCTTCGCCGGCAATCTGCACATAGCCGGCCCCACCGTCATGGAACTGACGGCTGATGCCGTCAAAGCGGCTCAACGGCTCATCGCGGCCGATCAATACCAAAGGCGCATCGCTCATGTCTCAAATACCCAAATCCCGGCCCTATGCCGCACCGTCTCGCGCCGACGCAGCGTGTTGTGCGGATGCCTGTTGAGCCATTTCTTGCATGCTCATCACAAACCCGGCGACAAAGGTGCCCACAAAGAGCAAAATAGCCAGCACGACCGCAAATTTTTCCATCGGTGTCTTTTCGTCCATCAGACTCTACCTCGCTTCTTGATCAACCGCGTGACCAGGCCGCGCAGTTCGCTGCCCAAAAGCGGCTTGGTGACATATTCGTCTACGCCCGCCTGGTGCGACAGGGCTTTCTTTTGAGAGGTCAAGGCGGTGACAATAACGACCGTGATGTGCGCCGTCTCTGGATCGGCCTTGATTTCTCGGCTGACCTCATAGCCGTCCATACCGGGCATCATCAGGTCGAGCAAAACGATTTCGGGCTGCTCACGGCGCGCGATCTCGAGCGCTTCACGCCCACCGCGCGCAGTCAAAACATAGTGACCATCCAGTTGCAAAATCTTGGCATTGATTCTGAGAAAGGTGTCTTGATCGTCGACGATTAGTATTTTTGCCATAATGTCTCAAATGTCTCAATGAGGTTCAGATGTTTGACTGGACCGGGCATTTCGCGGAACAAACACCCCCTGCCCGGCGCGCCCGACGAATTGGCCGTCCCGGACGATGATCTCTCCGCGCAGCAAGACCATCTCCGGCGCGCCGCGCCCCGTCCATCCTTCATACGGGCAGTGATCGACGCGTTGGTGCAGTTCGTCTGCGCGCAGCGTCCACGGCTTGTGCGGGTCCCAGATCACCAGGTCGGCATCGCTGCCCACACCAATCACCCCTTTGCGCCCGTACAGGCCCAACAGCCGCGCCGGCGCTGCCGCACACACCTCGACCATCCGCTCGATGCCCAGACGCCCCTGGTTGACCCCTTTTTCCCACATAAGCCGGGCGCGCGTCTCGACGCCGGGCAGCCCGCTGGGGATGCGGGTAAAATCGCCGCGCCCGCGCTGCTCGCGCGTCCAGGGGCAGTGGTCGGTCGAAGCCACGTCCAGTTCGCCCTGCGCGAGCGCACGCCACAGCGCCTCCTGGTGGCCGGCCGGGCGCAGCGGCGGTGAGAGGACAAAATTGGCCCCCGCGAAACCGGGTTGATCGTAGGCCTGGTCGGAAAGCAGCAAGTGTTGGATGCACACCTCAGCATAGACCGTCTGACCCCGGTCGCGCGCCGCACGCACACCGGCGACGGATTCCTGTGCCGACAGGTGAACCAAATAAACGGGCACATCTGCCAACGCTGCCAGCGCCAGCACGCGATGTACGGCTTCAGCCTCGACCAGAGGCGGCCGGCTGCGCGCGTGCCATTCGACGCCGCTGTGTTCCTGGGCCAGAAAGCGGCGCTGCAAATGGGCGATGCCGGCGTCGTTCTCGGCGTGAACCAAGGGCAAAATGCCGTTCTCGCGACAGGCCTCAAACAAAGCGAGCATTTCGGCGTCGCTCACCCGTACTGCCGGGTAGGTGGTGTACAATTTGAGCGTGGTATAGCCCTGCCGGGCCAGCGCCGGCAGCGCCGCCAGCGTCTCCGGCAGTGCGTCGACGGCGGTGAGGTGCAAGGCATAATCGACGGCTACCCGCCCGTCGGCCTCGGCGCGGCGCTCGTCTACCGCCTGCGCCAACGCCTGGCCGCGCTGCGGGGTAACAAAGTCAACGATCGTCGTCGTCCCGCCGCATGCCGCAGCAATCGAACCCGACTCAAAATCGTCGGCAGAGACCAGGCCGCCGACCGGCAACTGCATGTGTACATGTGCATCGATCAGGCCGGGTAACACATAGCGGCCCTCGGCATCGAGCGTCTGCTTGCCGGCCAATCCTTGCCCCAGCGCAGCGATCTTGCCAGCGAAAATGCCCACGTCGGCGAGAAAAACACCGCCCGCAGTGACCACCCTACCCTGACGGACAACACAGTCGAACCGAGTCACTGATCTCCCTCATCATTTCCACGGTGGTTTGTGCGCACCGCCATTATACCACGACTTGAACGCTTCTCACAAGCACACAAAAGGCGTCAGCAATTTTCCATACGATCTGGAACGCGCCTGGAATGGAGGCTTTAGCCGGCGCCGTGACGTGCTCAAAATCCGGCCCAAGCCCCAAATCCTCCCAAATGAGAATTGCGGCCCGATTTGGCAATAGATTGACCAATTAAAGCCTTGTGTGTATAATGACTCTCGAAGGCAGTACCGGGAAAGTAAGACAAGTAGGGCAGTCATGAGTACAGTAGACGAAATCAAGGCGCGTCTCGACATCGTTGATGTCATATCGAGTTACGTCCCCCTCAAACGGGCCGGGCGCAACTATAAGGCCGTCTGCCCTTTTCACGCCGAAAAGACGCCTTCTTTTATTGTGTTTCCCGAAACACAGAGCTGGCACTGCTTTGGCGCTTGCGGCACCGGCGGCGACCTGTTCTCATTCGTGATGAAATACGAAAACCTCGACTTTGGCCAGGCACTCGAGTCGTTAGCCCAAAAGGCCGGCGTCACACTCGAAACACCGCGTCAAAGCGATGTCCGCCAACAAAAGCACCTTGAAAAATTGTTCGACATTCACGCCGCCGCGGCAGCCTATTTTCACGATATTTTGCTCAAGAGCGCGCACGGCCAGCCCGGTCGAGATTACATCGCGCGGCGCGGCTTGAGCGATGAGACGATCCAGCGTTTCCAACTGGGCTATGCCCGCGACGAATGGCAGGCGCTGAGCGATCACCTGCTGGAGCGCGGATACGAGCGGCAAGACCTGCTCGAATGCGGGCTGATCGTCCCGCGCGTCAAATCCACAGGATTTGAAGACGGCGGCTTTTATGACCGCTTTCGTGGCCGCCTGATGATCCCCATCCGCGACATTCGCGGGCGGGTGGTCGGCTTTGGCGGGCGAGTGATCGGCCAGGGCGAGCCGAAATACCTCAACTCGCCGCAGACGCCGCTGTTCGACAAGAGCCACATCCTCTTTGGCATCGACCTGGCCAAGGGCGCCATCCGCGCGCGCAACCAGGTGGTCATCGTCGAAGGCTATATGGACGTGCTGCAAGCCCACCAGGCCGGCATCGGCAACGTGGTCGCCTCGATGGGCACCGCGCTGACCGAGCACCAGCTCAACCTGCTCAAGCGGATGACCAAAAACTATATCCTTGCCCTTGACCCGGACGCGGCCGGCAACCAGGGCACCCTGCGCGGGCTGGCCGTCGCCCGCCAGACGTTGGACAAAGCCGTGCCGATTATCAATTCGCGGGGCTGGATCCGTTACGAAAGCCGCCTCGACGCCGACATCCGCATCATGACCCTGCCGGCAGGCCAAGACCCGGACGACCTGATCCGTGAGACCCCCCAACTCTGGGATGCGTTGGTCGAATCGGCGGTGCCGGTGGTAGACTATTATTTCGACGTCATCACTGCCGACCTGGACATAGGCACGGCCAAAGGCAAATCCGAAGCGGTACGGCGGCTCTTGCCGATCCTGCTCGAAATCTCGGACCAGGTGCAGCAGACCCATTACATTCAAAAGCTGGCCCGCCTGGTACGCATAGACGAACCGGCCATCCGGCGGCAGCTAAATTCACAGAACTTGCGCGCCCTCGGCCAGCCCCAACGCAGACGGCCCGACGAACTCGTTTCCCAAGACTCCGCCGAGGCCCAACCAGAGGCACAGTCGCGCGCGGCCCCGACCTTTGCACTCGAAGAACAATGCCTGTCCACCCTGCTGCGCCGGCCAGAGTGGCTGGAACAGGCCAACAAACTGCTGACCGACCTGTCGCTCAAGCCGCTGCAAGAAGACGATTTTGCCCGGGTCGAAAACCGGGCCATCTTTGCCGCCTGGCAGCGCATACCAGAAGGCACCGATTGGCAAACCTGGGTCGATCAACTGCCGCCGTCGCTCCAACTCCACCTGGACTTTTTGCTGGACAGCGGCCCGGATGACGCCCGGTTGGCCGACGAACTCGCCGGGCGCGACTTTGAACGCAACGTCTTGCGCCTGCGCCGTAAAAACATCGACCGGGTGATCCAGGACCTCCAGGCGCTGCAATCCGAGTCGCTGGAACAAGGCGACGCCAGAGCCGCCGAATATCAAAGCACTATACTGGCCCTGCTGCACACCAACCGTTTCGGCCTCGACCGGGCGCTGCTCGAAAACACCGCCCTGGGCCGCCGTCAAAAGCGCGAGCGAGTCGCGTAAAACCCAATCCAATGAACCAAAATCCGACCGAACAGGCAAGCATGCAAACTGAACTGCTAGATTCAGATTCAAACGACATACTCGAAGCGCTTCAACAGCTTCCCCAGGTCAAGGCGCTGATCGCCAAAGCTACCGCGCAAAGGCAGATCGCCGCTGACGACATTTTGACCATCCTGCCCGAAGAAGACTTTGACGACAAGCAGGTCGATGCCTTGCACCAGCACCTGATTTCACTGGGCGTAGCCATCATCAACAACGAAGAAGAGCAAGAAGAAGAACCGCAAGACCTGGAACTGTTCTCGATTGAGACCGAGAGCGATATCGAGGTAGAGCCGATCACCGAGATGGCCCCCGCCGAGCTGACCGGCGATCCGGTGCGCATGTACCTGCGCGAGATCGGCCGCGTACCGCTGCTCGACCCAATCGAAGAGATGTGGCTGACTATGCGTGTCAGCGCCGCCCAATACGTCGTTACCCTGCTGGAGAACCCCATCCCGCAGCAGCGCCAGGCGGTGCGCCAATGGCGCGATCAACTCGAAATGTTCAAGATCGAACCGCACGCGCTGCCGGCCAAAATCGAGCCGCCCCAAGACCTCGACTACCCGGTGATGGTTGGCGTCTTGCTGGAGCAGTTGAGCACCGAGTGGACGCTGTTCGACCGCGTCTGCGCGCGCATGGGCGCAACTTCCCGCTCGCTGATCTCGGCCGTCACACCCGACATTGGCGCCAATGCCTACGACACCTTTATCCAGAGCTGGCAGGAAGTGCTCAAGGTATGCTTTAGGCTCGCCATCCAGCCGCCCGATCCGATGCCAATCCTGCACGATGCTGCCTACCTGGAACAGGGCATCGAACGCACGCACTATTTGACCCAATATGTCGCCCAACAGTTTCCTGGCGACAGCGAGGAATTCTACGAGCGTCGCAAGGCCCTGAACGGACAGCTCTTTAACCTCTATCGCGTGCTGTACATGATGCCGCCGTCGGCGCTGGCCAACCTCAGTGCTTACTATGCGCAAAACAAGGACTTTCCGGCCGGAGCCGTCTTTATCGCCCAACTGATCGACATGGAAGATGCCACCCAGCACATCCTGGATATGTTTGACTATGCCTACGATGCCCGGCAGGCGCTAATCCGCGCCAACCTGCGGCTGGTGGTCAGCGTAGCCAAGCGCTATATGGGGCGCGGCATTTCCTTCCTCGATCTGATTCAGGAAGGCAACATCGGCCTGCTGCGCGCGGTGGAAAAATTCGACTATACCAAGGGCTACCGGTTCAGCACCTATGCCACCTGGTGGATTCGCCAGGCCATCAGCCGGGCCATCGCCGACCAGGCGCGCACGATCCGCATCCCGGTACACATGGTCGAAACGATCAACCGGCTGATGCGCACCCAGCGCCGGATCACCCAGGAACTGGGCCGCGAAGCGACTGCCGAAGAGATTGCCATCGAAATGGGGATGTTGAGCAAAGAAGACATGCGCGCCATCGAGGTCAGCGAAAAAGAGGGCATCGCACTTTCGACGACGATCAAGCGGCATCTGAAACGCGCCGCCAACAAGGTGCGGCGGATCATCCGCATCTCGCAAGAGCCGGTCTCCATCGACATGCCGGTCGGCACCGAAGACAACAGTTCGCTGGGCGACTTTATTCCCGACGATTCCATGCCCCTCCCCTCCGAGGCCGCCTCCGACGAACTGCTGCGCGAGCACATCCACGGCGTGCTTGATCAGCTCAGCCGCCGCGAGCGCGAGGTGCTGGAAATGCGCTTTGGTCTCGGCGACGGGCAGTCGCACACGCTGGAAGAAGTCGGGCAGGCCTTTGGTGTGACCCGCGAGCGCATCCGCCAGATCGAGGCCAAGGCGCTGCGCAAACTGCGCCACCCGGTGCGCAGCCGCAAACTGCGCGACTATCTTAACGAGTGAGGCAATTTGACGAATTCTGAAAAGCGAGTATAATACCGGCCTGTAACAAACATTCCTCGATAGCTCAACGGCAGAGCGACCGGCTGTTAACCGGTTGGTTCCAGGTTCAAATCCTGGTCGAGGAGCCTGGGAATACAAACACCGCAGTTCCATCGTCGTGTTCCAAAAAAGGGCGATCGCACAGCACACATCAACGATCAACAGAAAGCCCAAAAAAGCACGTCCGTGTCGATGATATGGACGTGCTTTTTCTTTTTTGGCCCCAGCGGCTGTCTTTTCACGCCACCGCCACAGAACGAGCACCGCCAAGAGAACAAAAAAGATCGGAAGAGCGTCGTGTAGGGAAAGAGTGTAGGATAGGGTGTA
>CAYRXM010000024.1:25507-40782 GCA_964428175.1 uncultured Anaerolineae bacterium | reverse complement strand
GTCTCCTCTATTGCTATCTCTGCCGCCATTGCCCTCGGTGTGTGGGGAATTGCGTGGTTCTCGATCTACAAGGCATTTGATTTCCTTACACAACAGCTAAAGACGAAGGCAAGCGAAGAGCGGCGGGAGCGCGACAGGGAGATAGCAGAGGAACACCCGCCTTATCCAATCAAGGTATACACTGAAACCGAGTTCGGCGCCGAGATCAAGGGAGCGCGGCGCTCGGCATCACCGCAGACGAGAGCGACTGTCGGCGAACCAGCAGCCCACCCACTTGCTACGGGTTGGAGGTTGATCGGAGGTTGGTCAGCTATTGTCGTTGGCGGGCTTCTCGCTGTGGGGACACTGGCCTTCTGGCTCGCATTACTTGTTCGGTCGATCGTCAACCCGGAAATGCCAGGAAATACTGCGATTAGTTTGTTGTTCATCATGACTGCGCTGATCTGTGTTGTTCCGGCGCTAGCTGTGGGTGGCATTCTTCTGGCGGCAGGTCTATCGCAGGTATTGAAGCATCGTCGAGGTCAGAGCTGAGTTTGCAGTGGTTCTTGAGATCAGAACGGGATATCCAGTAGCGAACCAGGAGAGGAAAATGAAAAGTCAATCCAAGGTCGAAAAACTATTCCTCATCGTCTGCCAGGCAGGCTTCCTGCTATGCCTTACTCTTTCCCTGCCCTTAACGATCAAGGAAGGTATCCGCGACAACAGCGTTATCGGAGTCATCGCAAGCTTTCTCTTCTCGACGTTGGCGTGGACCGTTCTGTTTTGGCTCGCCATACGGCGGTGGGTGATTCCCAAGAAACCCGCCGGGATACAGTGGTTAATATCCATGCTACCTGCGTTAGTGGTCATCACCGGTGTGACCATTTTATTCTCGCGGACGACTGAGCGTCGGCCCAAACTTGGTGATGACTATTGGGGCGTGATCTCGCAGGTATGTGAGGGAGTTGGCATACCTGAAGCTGCTTCGTATACGGGCAGCGCAGGAATACACAAGGCCGTGATGGTGGATAGCGACGGCGACAGCATCTGGTATACTTCGTTCTCACTGAACTGGCAGCCCGACTCGGTAGCCAATACCGAGTTAGTTGTATGCATTGGCGATACAGAATGCGAGCAAAAAGGCTACTGCACATATACAAATGGAGTCTCACTGAAGAAAAACCGGTGTCACAGGTGGATTCGACTGATATCTGCCCAGACAGGTGAAGTGGTTTCCAGTCGGGAATTCTACGGGGACGAACCGAAATGCCCCGGGAGCGTCGGTGCGAGACGCACAAGTCCAGTGAGCGGCGGCGATATCGATCATGGCGAGTTCATGGATTGGTTGGCACCCTTCGTTGAGCCATAGGGCAGGTGGACTGGGCGTACTGTTTCAGAACTTCCCAAAGATCATCGTCTGCGGCGATAGCTGATCGTTCTGCCATCTGGCGCGTCCTGTACGGCTTTCCGGCAGGCGCTACAGTGATACACGGCACGTGCCAGGGAGCGGATACGATAGGCGCAGAGGTCGTCCAGTCTTTTGGCTTCGAGGTCGTCGCGTTTTCTGCCGACTGGCAAAAGCACGGTCGGGCGGCGGGGTCGATCCGCACGGTGATCGGCAACTGGATCGGTATCGATGCTACCGGCACCCAGGCGTTAGGAAGTAATGAGAACGGCATTAATCTCGGCTTCGGTTATAGGTGGGTGGAGCACAATGTCATCAGCGGTAACGCGGGCGCAGCTATCGTCGTCGGCGGACAGGTCCTGATCTTGGGCAATTTCATCGGCACAGACGCCAGTGAGACACAATCGCTCGGCAATGGAACAGTCCTCGGTCTGGGCGGACGGCACACTCTTGTCGGTGGCACTACTGCGCTGGAGCGAAATATCATTGCCGATAACCATGTAGGGATCGATGTGAACACCGTTGGCACGGAGTACAACTGGATCGCAGGGAATTCCATCAGCACAGACGCCAGTGGCACCATGCGCTGCAGTGTGGAGCGGATTCGGAGCAGGATCAGGGCTACGCCCAACCCGGAGGCAGTGGTCAAGGCGAGGAGGCGCGAATGGGTACATTCGAGGGGTTGATCGTTTGAATGAACCAAGAGAATAGATAGACAGTCCACCGGCGCACCCCATCACTCGTTTTGCTTGTAGGCACTATGGTGATATGATATAATCTGTTCAACAAACTCGGACACGAGGTGACCAGGGAGACTGATATGGAGACAGCGTTGACTCAAACGCCGGCAGACGTCGCCGATCGTCTGCTGGCATTGGCCCAACTCTATCGCGAAGGTCAGGCCAGTGACCTGATGGATCGCACACTGGACAAGCTTTTGGCCCAGGAAGCTGAACTCAGTCAATCACAATTGACGCAGCTGCAGGCCGATCTGCGTGCGTTTGAAGCACAGTACGATCTCACTTCAGATGAATTCTACTGCCGCTTCCAGGCCGGGCAGACTGATGACCGGATGGATTTTGTCGAGTGGGCCTCGCTGGTTCAGATGCGTGACAACCTGCAAGCTCGCCTGAACCTGCTCACCGGGCAGGCAGCCTGAGAGTGAGCATCACAGTTTACCGCCGGTCGATCCAGGATCGGCTGCTCAACGATCCCTTGATCGTCCACATTCAAGTGGTTCGCGAGCGAGCCACGGCCGGCGATGCCCACCTGCGCGCCCGTCTCACGCTGTCCGATGGCAGTTGGCTCGAATTCTCCGAATACGCCCGACAGATGCCGGACGGACAGGTTCGCATCGTCACCTACAGCTATCACTGGGCTGAAGCCGATGGGAAACTGATTCGTCGTTGGGACAACACGCCTCATTTCCCCGATCTACCTGGCGCGCCACATCACGTTCACGATGGAGCAAGCGGCACCATCGCGCCCGGACACCCAGTTTCCCTCTTTGACGTGCTGGACGAGATCATTGCAACCATCGCTTGATTGCGCTATGTGTCCTCGTCCTTGTAATCCCCTGACTTGACTTGGTTATTGCCGGCGATGTTGGCCTGCGTCTGCAAGTGCTGTCCGCCCGCCACATCATCACTGCTTACACTGACGCCGCCGGTTGCTACGCTGCCTGTCTGGCTGCACATCTCAGATCGCACCGTGCGCCGCAGCGTGGAGCGGATTCGGATGCGGTTTATTTCACCGCCCAGGAGCAGGGCCACGTCCAACCCGGAGGCGGTGGTCAAGGCGAGGAGGCGCGAATGGGTACATTCGAGGGGTTGATTGTATGACGAAAAATGATCGAGGATAGTCAGGTTGCCAGCGGTCATCTGTCGCACGGGGCACCATTCGCGTGAATTAACCTTCCGGATCGGCCAAACTATCCTGAATACCTGGTTGACTGGCAAAATCCGAGCGAGTTTTGTTAGTCAATCAGCTTCTCGTCCATTCATTCTTGTCAATTATTGCGTAAGGCCAGTGGTAAGTAGATAGAATGGTCGTGATCTTCAAGCACTAGCAGTTGGAAAATCTTTTCATCGGGCCAGTTCTCATTGGTGCGCTGCGAGGCCCACAGATACACGCCATCCCAGGTCATATCCCAGGTTCCTTCGGATGCGGCATAAATCCACCCGACCCGATGCCCGTACCGGTCATACTTGAGGATATGGCCGCCGCCCTCGGCCACCCAGAAATGCATTCCGTCCCAGGCCAGCCCGCCGCCGCCACCACGGTCAAGATGGATGGTGTTCGCCAATGTCCCTGTCTTGGTCATCTGGTAGATAACCGGCGAGGCCCAGCCCAGCACGTTCAGATATGCGCCGTCCCAGGCCATTCCCTTGCAGCCGCCTTCTGCGGGGTAGGGCGTATCGAAACTGAAGACAATGGCACGCGCTGCCGGGTCGATCTGGAACACCTTGCGCTCGGCAAAGTCGACCAGCCACATATACCCCTCGTCGTCAAACGTCATTCCCCAGGGCTGAGAGGGCGCGCCCCACACCGGCGATCCGCTCAAGACAAAATCGTCCAGCACCGCACCCGTCTGCGGGTCCAACTTGTAGACATGACCCCACAACGTGCATGCCCAGATGGACTGGCCATCCCATCCCAGCGACCAGGTCAGTCCCAGCCCGGCACCGATCTTGTGCATGACGCGGCGCGTCTCATCATCAGGATAAACATACATATATTTATCGTGTTCTTGATCGCCGGGGATATAGCCCAGCGCGTAGGATGAATCGGGCGAAAAACCGATGTCTATGGACGCGGGCGGGGAAAAGCTTGTGGTGACGGTGACATAGCTGCCGCAGATTGGGCCGCCGTTGCCATCGATGCTCAAGTTGCCGATCTCGACCGTGTTGCTCCCCTCGCCGACGCCGATGCCGCAGCCGGCATTGTCATAGATGGCGTCGCCCAGCGCGTGCAGCGCGCCACCGTTGTCGACCGATAGGCCGTTGGCCCGGTTGTCGTGGATGCGCGAACGCCGCACCTCGCCAGTCGAGTTGTCAATGTGGACGCCGTTCGTCCCGTTGCGCCAGATTTCACAGTGATCCATAATCACGACGTTGGACTGTTCGGCGGCCAGGCCGTTGTAGCCATTTTCATAGATCTGGCACCCATCCAGGATGGGCTGGCTGTACGACTCGAAATAAACGCCCTCCCAGTTGTTCCAGCGAAAGACGCTGTGCGCGATCTCGGGCGATGCCTGCCAGACATTCAAGCCCTGCTGTGCAAACTCGAACACGCAATAATCAAAGCGCGCCGACCCGCTTGGCGACACCAGCCGCAGCATCGACCAGTCGCCGTTTTGCGGCTCTGGCGCATCGGAGGTGAAATAGATCGGCTGGGCGGCCGTGCCGACGGCCAGGATCGAGCCATAGACCTGCATGTTCAGCCGCCGTTCCGGCTCGCGATAGCCGCGATAGTGCTGAAACCTGACCCACGTGCCCGGCAAGATGGTCAGCGTGACCCCAGGCTCCACCGTCACGCCGTCTGTGACCCAGACCTCGCCCTGCCAGGTGGTATCCTGGATGATGGGGCCGCCTACGACAGTTTGCGCGGCGATGGATTCAACCGTCGCTACCTGGGGTTTGCAGGTGACGCTCGCGGCAGCCGCAACCAGCAGCATGCCGATGTCCCAAAGCCATCGTTTCAGGCGGCAGCCGATCATGTTTCACTCGCTTTTGCCTTTTTGCGCAGTCGGAACGGAAAGGCCAGCCACAGGCCAAACGTCAGCAGCCCGAAAACGATCACCAACAGCAGCAAAGTCTGCACCCCGTTTTCACGCAGCATTTGTACACTGGAAGAAGAGGGGTTGAAAATAAAGTGCTGGTTGCCAAACGTGACCAGGCCAAAGGCCACAGCCCAAACGACTTTGTTCCATTTCCAAATATCGCCGCCTTCCACCATAGACAGCGGCAAGAGACCAAAAAAGGCATATTGCAGCCCGATGAGGAAAACGGTCAGCAAGAACGCCTCGACATCCGGCGCGCGGTGGGTGAACAGGGGCGAGAGCAGCCAGGCGGCCAGGGCGCCCACGAGCACGGTGGCGATGACGATCAGGCCGCGTTTTCCGGCCTTGACCCGCTCCTCCACCTCGGGCAACAGGGCCAGCACGCCGACGATGCCATAGACATAGCCGGGCGTAAAGCGCATGGCCCGCGACAGGATCACGCTGCCCACGGCCAGCACCATGCCGAACCACTGCGCGGTTGCCGTGACCTTTTGCTGCGGATCGAGGTGCCGCCGCGCCAGCCAATCGCCGCCCAACTCCAGGCCGCTGACCAGCAGACCCGAGATAAAGATGCCGATCACCAATCCGAGACGTTCCACGGTGAACAGCGGTCCCGGATCGAGGAATGACTCGATCAGGGCGGCCACCAACGTAAAGCCCAGGCCGATCCCGACCACCTGCCGCCACGTAAAGCTGGCCGGCCAGGCCGGCAGCCGTTTGCGCAGCCCGGCCGGCGCCAGGCGCTGCACCATCTCGGCCATCTCTTGGGCGTGCTCTTCCAGAATATTGTTGAACACGCTGGAGGTCAGAGCGAAAAAGATCGCGCAAAAGACAGCCAGGACGACGTTGGTCCCCACCACCACCGGGTCGACGGAAACCTCTTGCGGGCGGGGGATATCCAGCGGCGCCTGCACAAAAACCGGCGCAGGAGTTGGCGTGGGAGTCGGAGTAAAAGTGGGCGTCGGCGGGACGGGCGTGGGCGCCGCCACGCCAAAAGCTGCCGAAAAGGGCGAGGTGTTGTCCTGCGCATCGGTGGCGGTGGCGGTGATGTTGCGCTTGAGCAAAGCCGCGTCCGGCACGGCAAAGACGAACCGGCCGTCGTCGCCGGCCTGCGCCGTGCCCAGGTACACCTCGGCTTCATCCTCGTCGTCGGTGAACAGCTCCACCTGCGCGCCGGGCGGCGCCGTCCCCTCGATGCGCTTTGCGTTGGCCAGGACGATCACCGGTGCGGCAGGGTCGCCGTTGGCGCTGTTGAGCAAAACGATTGCGCCGGTCGTATTGTTGAAAATCGAGTTTTGGGTGACCGTGTTGCCGGTGGTATTGCTGCCATCGACCACGATCCCGGAACCTTGCCCATCTCTGATGATATTGCCCGGCCCGATACGGTTGCCGCTTGCGCCATTGCCTAACATAATGCCATTTGTTGGACAGCCTACAATCACATTTTCAAAGATATGGTTTCCGGCAACATTGATATTAATGGCTAAATCGCCAATGGCTATAGGAGTACCTTGAAAAATATTTCGTGGCCCAATTTGGTTGTCCGCGCCGCTGATGCCCAAAGAATCGCCAAATGTATTGCCAGAGACGACATTGTTGTTCGCGCCAACGTTCAATGATAATCCGGCAAGTTCATTCCCATCGATCAGATTGCCCTCGCCTTCTTCCAATCCTCCGATCGTATTACGGACTGAACCGGCAAAGATGCCGTACAGGTTGCCGGCTGTGGGCGCGCCGCTGCGATCGGTGCCGATATAGTTGCCGGAAACGATGGTCTCGCTGGCGGGTGCGTCAATACTCACGCCAAAGCCAAAGTTCTGACTGATCAGGTTACATTCGCCACTGCACCCCTGGCCCGGCGTGGCATTGCGCCCGCCGATCCGGTTTCCACTGCCGGACACCTGGATGCCGTTTTGAAAACTGAGAATGGCCAATCCTTTGATGACATTTCCATCCGACGGCAGATGCAGCCCCGGCGCAGCCGAGGAGTGGATTTGCGCCAGGCTGATCGCCATATGCGTGGCGTCGGCCGGTACCTCGACGTCCACCACCGCCTCGGTCCAGTCGTCGGCCGGCGGAAAACCGGTATAGCCGCCAAACCAGTCCGACCGCCCGTCTGGATACAGGGCCTGGAATTGAAATGCCACGCCCCATCCCTTGTACCACAGGCGAACCTGCGCCGCCGCGCCGGCCGGAGCCGGAATCCACACCCCGCTGCCCTCATAATAGGGCCAAGAATTGTCGGGCTGCTGCCCGCTCTGCCCCGATGCGTCATAGTTGATCCCATTTCCGCCGACTCGACCAGACATGGTCTGCGCAAAGGCATTGGGTGCCGAACGGTAATCGTCGCTGGACAGCGACTGGCTGAATTGTTCACTGTTGGATGCGCTGTAAATCCAATGGGCCAACCCCTGCGAGAAATCGCCATTGACCAACTGGTTCTCGCCGCCGTCAAAGGTCAGGCTGATGTCGTCCAGCAGCAGCGTCTCAAAGCTGGCGACCATCACGCTGCCGTCCAAAATCACTCCGGCATTGCTGGCGTCGATGGTCACGTTGCCCTGGCTGAGCGGCGGCAGCGGGCTGAGCACCGAGATGGTGACCGGGTTATCCGGCGGGAAAACGGCCGGGTCAAAGACAATGACGTCACCCGGCTGCGCCTCTTGCAAAGCCTGGCGCAGCGATCCCGGCCCATCGTCGGCCGGAGTGGTGACGGTGCGCGTGGCCGCATGTGAGGGCGACGGAAAGGCGACGGCGGCGATCAGGAGCGAGAGCAAAACCAGCGCCGTACCGCAGACCCTGACACAATAGACACCCTTGAATTGCAACGAACGTTTCATTGTTCAACCTCCTCATACTGAACCGGGTTAGAAATGACGCCAAAACAAGAGTCGCTTGATCACCCAGGCCGAGCACAAGCCGTTCTCCGGTCTCAACGCACCTGGATGCGATAAATGACCGGAAAGTCTATTACATCTATCTTGTCCAGCGACACGCCATGCGCGTCGTTGGCAAAGCTTATTTCTTGCATCGTTGAATAAAAAGGATCCATCGCCAGCGCCGAGATGGCCGCTGTATCCTGCACCGTGATCGAGCTGGCAAAACGATCGCTGACCACCCTGGCTTCACCATCGTCCCAAATGGCAAGATATTTGTTGCCATCCCGGTCGACAAATGTATAGTACCTGATCAGACTCGATTCGGATTTCACACTCAAGGGAAACGAATGCGCACGTAACCCATCGAACAAATAGGCCATATTGCGTATCATATTGCCCTCGAATGGACGGGCAACTGCGTTGGTGCCGGAGGTGCCCACCGAAATATCCAGACCCAGGTTTATGGCAATCATCCTGCCGATGTACTTGGCCGCAATTTCAGGCTCGTATGGATGATAGTCTCCCCATTCTGGTTGGAGTGCATTGAGGCTGTAATCCGATCTGTAATTGAGTTCGTCGGCAATGTATTCGCCGTGAAAACCGTTTGCCTCCGCTATCTGCTTGATGTTCTTCCACATGGCGTCGTACCCATAGTAATACTCGCTGCGAAATACCGGAGAAGCATCATTGTTGACCGTATGCAGCGATATCGCATCGGCAAGGGCGATGACATCGGATTGGAGAATTGTCATCGAATACTCGGGTGTGTTTTCGTCGGTATAGCTGCTGGTGCTGACCAGAACGATCTTGGCCAGCGGGTCGATTTCTCTGATCAACGGAATGGCACGCCTGACCACGCTGATATAGTCTTCTGGCGTCATTCTCTGGTAAAAATCATAGTTGGCATCGGGTTCGTTCCAAAGCTCATAGCCATCAACCAGCCCTTTCAAACGGGTCACCACCATTCTGATATAGGCCAGATAACGTTCCATTTCTTCCTCGGTGCTTAACCGATCATTAGTGATCGCACCGCCATTTTGCCTGTACGCCATATCCCAGAAGGATAGGCTGTAGCGGGCCTTGATGCCAAGTGCTTGCATTTGCCTGAACAAATCCACATAATCATCCGGCAGTTCTTGCTCGATGAAAGCGTAAGAAAAATCGACATTGGGGCCATCCGAGAAATTCAGCGTAAATCTCGTTCGCGTAAATCCGTCATATTTTAGCCCCTTGATCCAATCCACCCAGTCGGAGGCCGGATTCCTGACGCAGCCGCTGACCAGCGAATTGATCCGCGTATCGATCAAGTCGTTCTGACTTTTTAGGATTAGCGGTTGAACCGGATAGGTGGTTTGAGTGGCTTGAGGCGTGCTGCCAACCGCAGTAGGCGTAGGGGAGGGAATTGGGATGGGTGTTTTTGTTGGCATTGGGGTGTTGGTGTCCGCTGCTATTGGTGTTGGTGCAAGCGTACTTGGAGCGACCCAAGTTGCACTGCTCGTGCTGGTAGCCGTTTTCGGCTCGAGATCTTGGCTATCAGTTGTTGGACGAACACTGTCCGTTGCCTGGTTTTTACATCCTGGCAACAAAACCAAGACCATCACGATCAGAGAGAAAACTGCTTGTCGATTCTTGTAAGAAATCATCTACATACACCTCCAGAGACGCGAAGGATTTCTATGCAGCTCGATCGAGGAATGCATGTGGCAGCACAAAACAGCGACATCAAATGGCCCTTTTCCCCGAGCAAGGAAATCTCGTCGAATGAAACCAGTGAGGTGAACCCCATTGATTGGACACTTTTTGGAGATAGTTTACGCTGTAAAGGATAGCACAGAGTTACGGCCTTGTCAATCCGTAGTGCTGGGCAAGGGGTACACAGCCTTTGTGGACAACAGATCGACGGTGCGCCAAGGTGGCGGCGGTCGGTGAGGCATGTTGGGAGATGTTCCTTGCGACTGCGGGCAATGCTAGCCCATTGAGGATGTGCAGCAAACAGTGTCGAGTACAAGCGCCCGATCTCTATACGCCAAGGCAGATCGCAGGTAAAATGCACGTCTCGGATCGCACGGTGCGGCGCAGCGTGGAGCGGATTCGGAGGCGGTGTATTTCACCGCCCAGGATCAGGGCCTCGTCCAACTCGGAGGCGGTGGTCAAGGCCAGAAGGCGCGAATGGGTACATTCGAGGGGTTGATTGTGTGAATGGAACAAGCGGAGGCCAAGCAGTTCATCACCCGGCCGATCCAGGCAAATACCAGCAGTTACAAGGGACAGTACCCTCGCCCCAACCTATGGAGTCACGCCCTGCGCTGCGAGCACCGCCTGTACCGCGCGGACGTCCAGATGGCGCGGCGGGACCTGCCGCTGCACGCACAGCGCCGCCGCGACGCCAGCCGCCTGCCCCATCAACACGCAAATCGGCATCACGCGAAAGTTGGAATGCGCCTTGTGCGTGCCCGATATGCTGCGCCCGGCAAGCAGCAGGTTCTCTACCTTGAGCGGCACCAGGCAGCGATAGGGGATGGTGTAATGGCGCGGCTGCGCAAAGTGCCGCTGCACGCCGCTTGCGTCCAGGCCGCTGCCGCTCAGGTTGTGGATGTCAAAGTTGAAATGCACCTGCGGTACCATCCAGTCGTCGAACATGCGCGCGGCCAGGATGTCCTCTTCGGTGAGGGTGTACTCGCCAGCAAAGTGGCGCGTCTCGCGCACGCCGATCTGCGACGCGGCGCTGAGGACATAGCACTGCTCAAAGCCCTGCACGTAGCGCCGCAAAAAGGCTACAATCGGCTCGATCTGGCGGCGGCACTCGTAGTCGGCGCGGGTCAGGTCGGCGGCGCTGGTGCCATCCACGTCGATGCTGTTGGTCATGTTGCAGGTGACGATGCCGGGCAACGTGGAGCGGTAGATCAACAGGTGCCCCGCCGGAAACGGGAGGTGCTGCCGCGCCAGCGATTGGATGTCGCCCTCTGACGTGTCGTAGGTCTCCTCAAAGCTGCCGACAAAGCGCGTGACGCGGTCGGTATCCACCCCGCCGACCTTGAACATCAGCGTCATCGGCTGCATCTTGCCGTCGCCCTCGCGCCCTTTGGTGTACGGGACGCCGGCCTTCGCCGCGATATCGCCGTCGCCGGTCGCGTCCACTACGATGCGCGCCGCGATCGCCTCGCGTCCCGACTTGCTCTCGGTGATCACGCCCTGGATGACGCTATCCTTGACAATGGCGTCGCTAGCCCAGGTGTACAACTGCCACCGCGCGCCTGCCTCGTGCATCATGTCGAGCAGCGTCGTCTTGAGCTTTTCCGGGTTGATCACCTGCGGGTCGGGACCGTCCTGCGCCCGGCGCAGGATTTCGCCATACAGGCCGATGTGCGCCGTCTGCCCGGTCCAGTGGCTCATCAGGCCGGTTGTGGCGACGCCGCCCAGGGCGCCGCTCTGCTCGATCAGCAGTACGCGCGCACCCTGTCGCGCCCCCGCCAGCGCGGCACCCACGCCCGCCGGCCCGCCGCCGGCGACGAGGACATCGACGTGATCGACGATGGGAATCCGGCGCGCCGGTTCGGTGTAGTGGTTCATAGACACCTCCAATGATCGGCAAGCTGGCAGTGACAAGAGGGGCGTCCGGGCGGTTTGTTCTTTTCAGCCCCGCTCATCGCCCCGGCCCCAACAAAGCAGTGATGTGTTCAAATAATGCGTTTCGCCAACACGCGCCGCCATCCCACTCGTCGCCGGGATCCAGCCTGGCCCATTGATAGTCAGCGTCTGTTTCGTCGGTAGCGAACTCTTTGCGCCCGCGCACCGCCTCCTGCACATCCTCCATCCCCAATTCTTGCATCAACCAGGCGCAGAGCCGACCCAGGCTGTCCAATTGCGCCGGCAGCGGAGACGCATGCACCAGGTTCCCGCACACACAAATGCCGACGCTGAGCGCGTCCACCGACTCAACGTGCCGGCTGACCGTCGTCAAGGCATTAGTCTGCCAGATCTGCCCTTCTTCGCCGATCACAAAGTGGTAGCGGATGCCCGGCAGGCCCAGCTTGTTCACCTGGTATTCGGCAATGCGCTCCGGCCCGACGCTGACAGATGCGGCGCTGTGGTGAACGATCAAATAACGGATCTGGTCGAGCGAGCGCGTGGGATAGGACCCGGTTGGGTGTTTGGGTAGCTGATCGGTGATGTCTGTGATCGGCGGTTTTTCTGCGGCTCCGCGAACGGCGATCTCGATATCCAAAGGCGTGCTGCCCTTGGACTGAAACCAGGTAACCAATTCGTGAACCATATCCAGCCGCAGCGTGTACGCGCCGCCCTGCGCCGGAGCAACGACAACGACGTTAGGCAGCTGGAGTCCCTGGCCACTGGGCACGTCGCACGGTAACGGCGTGCGAATGTCTTGCATATCCAACCATTTGCCCTCTCTGCGCCACAGGTATCCCAGCCGCACGGGATGCTCGCCGCCTTGCGTCCAGGTCATTGAGCTGTCGTTGCGCACGCGCACGGCGCCGTCAAAGCGCTGCCCGGCGGCGACGGCGGCCGGAAAGTCATAGCCCTGAAACGTCGCGCGATAGGTCGGGGCAGGATGCCACATGTACTCGTTCTCCATCGCCTCGCGCCAGTCGTCCAGCACCTTGCCTTTGCCTTCGATGCCCCACCTGTCTCCCCCTTGGCCCTGATCGCCTGTATCTTTCCCGTCGCCCTTTAGGTTCGGCCAGCGATAGAGCACCAGGCAGCGAATCTGCTGGTTGCCCGGCGTGTCGTTCCAGCGGGCGATCTCGCGGCAGGCGTTCTGCACCCAGCCGCTGTTGCGATCCTCCCAGGCCACGATTTGATCGGTCTCGGTGATGTACACCGGCAGGTGGCGCATATCCTGGGGGATCGCGTCCATAAAATCACGGTATGCGTAAAAGTGCCAGTGATAATTCTGAAACGGTTTGTCCATCTTGTGCTCGCTGAAAACCAGGGCCGGGTCCGCGCCGTGGGTGTAGGTGTGCAGAGCGATGCCGTCGCACTGCCCGCGCAGCAGGTTCAGGATGTCCACAAAGTAGACGATCCAGTCGCCCTGCTCGTTGCCGGGATAGGTCGTTTCGACGTTCCACGGCGCAACCGCGCCCACGATCACCCGGTCGTCCTGGTGTCCAGGGCGGCCCCTGATCTCGTCGCGGCAGAGTCGAAAGCACTCGGCATACATCTGGGGGGTGATCTGGTTCTCTTGGACCTTGCCGCCGGGGCGTTCGTCAGGCAGGTTCATCTCGTTGCCAATGATCCACAGGCCGCAGCCGGGCGAAGCAGCAGCGAAATTGCCGCAGCGGACGGCAAAGGCCCGGTAGCGTTCCGGCCTGGGAATGGTTCCGGCGCCGTCATAGCCGTGGTTGAGGCGGACGATGACGCCAAACGGGCGCTTGCACTCCGTCCAACGGCGATAGTCTTGGCCTTGATGATCGTTGGGGTCATCAGATATCCCTTCGGGGAACACGATCCAGCCGTGCTTTTCCATCTCGATCATCGGCTTTTCGCCGGGCTCACGCCCGGCGCTTTCGTGGATGCCGAAAATGTAAGGGGGTTCGTAGGCGGCCATGTCCTTGCTCCTTTCTGGCCGAAACTGGATAGCGCTTTGACACGTGCGCCGTCACCTTTATTCTGCCGGCGGCGTAGGCAGGTTGGGGCAGGTGGCGCGGTAGGGTTCGCTGCCGAGGTACTGCCGCCACTCGTCGCGGGTGAGGTTGCGAGGAAGGTAGAGACACAGCCGATCCAATAGTGTATCCGGCGCTATCCATACCCGTGCCGTGTTGTCCCAACTCGCCGTGACCACCCGCCCCCCGTCCGGACTAAACATTGCCGAATTCACTATATGGTCGTGTTCCAGATGGGCCAACTCCCGACCACTGGTCGCATCCCATACCCGCGCCGTCTGGTCCCAACTCGCCGTGACTACCCACTGCCCATCCGGGCTGAACGCCGCCGAACTAACCAGGTCATTGTACGCCAGGCGGGACAGTTCCTGGCCGTTGGTCGCATCCCACACCCGCGCCGTACGATCCCAACTCGCCGTAACTACCCGCTGCCCATCCGGGCTGAACGCTGCCGAATTCACCTCGTCGCCATGTGCCAGGCGAGCCAGCTCCTGGCCCGTAGCCCAATCCCATACCCGCGCTGTCTTGTCACTGCTTGCCGTGACCACTCGCTGGCCGTCTGGGCTGAACGCCGCCGAATTCACCTTGCCGCCATGTGCCAGGTGGGCCAACTCCTGGCCCGTGGCCCAATCCCACACCCATGCCGAATCGCCACTAGCCGTGACCACTCGCTGGCCGTCTGGGCTGAACGCCGCCGAATTCACCTGATCGTGGTGTGTCAGGCGGGCCAGTTCCTTGCCGCCAGCCCAATCCCATACCCGCGCCAAATCGCCACTAACAGTGACCACCCGCCCCCCGTCCGGGCTGAACGATGCCGACCGTACCCCACCGTCGTGCGCCAGGCGGACTAACTCCTGACCCGTTGCAGTACTCCATATCCGCGCCGCGCCGTCCCAACTGGCTGTGAACACCCGCCCCCCGTCTGGGCTGAACGCTGCCGAGAGCACCGCACCGTCGTGCGCCAAGCGGGTCAACTCCCGGCCGGTGGTTGCATCCCACACCCGTGCCGTCTTGTCATAACTCGCCGTGACTATCCACTGCCCGTCCGGGCTGAACGACGCCGAATACACCTCGCCGTCGTGTGCCAGGCGGGCCAACTCCTGGCCCGTTAAGGCATCCCACACTCGCGCTATGTCGCTAATACAAGTCCCTGGCTTACTTGTATTGCCGCATCCCACCGTGACCACTCGCTGCCCGTCTGGGCTGAACACCGCCGAGTTCACTCTTCCGCCGTGCACCAGGCGGACTGGTTCCTTGCCTGCAGCCACACCTACGTTGAGCGAAGTCGAAACATCCCAAACCCCCGCTGTCCCATCATAGCTCGCAGTGACTATCCGCTGTCCGTCCGGGCTGAATGCCACCGAGCTCACTTGCCCATTATGTGTCAGATAGGCCAATTCCTGACCTATGGCCCAATCCCATACTCGCGCCGAACTTCCACTCGCCGTGACCACCCGCTGCCCGTCCGGGCTGAACGACGCCAAATCCACATCGTAGTCGTGTGTCAGGCAGGCCAGCTCCTGGCCACTGATCGCATCCCACACCCGCGCCGTGTTGTCATTGCTCGCCGTGATCACAAACAGACCAGCTGGTCTAAACGACGCCGACCGAAA
>CAYRXM010000024.1:0-25497 GCA_964428175.1 uncultured Anaerolineae bacterium | reverse complement strand
CCTCTCCTTCCTTGCCGCCAGCCCAATCCCACACCCGCGCCAAATCGCCACTACCAGTGACCACCCGCCCCCCGTCCGGGCTGAACGACGCCGACCGTACCACATCGTCGTGCGCTAGGCGAGCCAACTCTTGGCCAGTGACCACATCCCATATTCGTGCTGAATAACCACTCGCCGTGACCACCTGCTGTCCGTTTGGGCTGAACATTGCTGACCACACCCAATTATCGTGCACCAGACGAGCCAGCTCCTGGCCGGTGAGGGCATCCCATATCCGCGCCAAGCCGATGGTACAACTTCCTTCCGCATCCGCCTCGTCACACCCCACTGTGACCACTCGCTGCCCATCCGGGCTGAACGCCGCCGAATTCACCGAGCCGTTGTGCGCCAGGTTAACCAGTGGACGCCCCAGCCGTTCCAGGAGGCGATAACCGACGGGCATCGCTTCAACGGTATCAGGCTGCCGGTGCAGGGATTCGGCGGCCAGCAATCCCGCCAGGTTCCAGGACCCTCCCGGCGAGGAGCGGATCAGCTCGGCCTGGGCGGCCAACTGGCGAGCCAGGGCTACCCGGGCATTCGCTTCAGCGGTGGCTCTTTGCGCCGCTTCCAACGCCTGGGCATCCTCAGCTTTCGCAACCAGTGTCACCTGAACGATTCTGCCTGCTTCAGCCGTCTCTGCTGTCCGTTTCCGCTGTTCGGCCAACTGCAAGCTGCCCAACAGCCAGACGCTCAACGCCAGGATGATCAACAGGGCAATCGCCCCCAACGCTCCCCACCGAAATCGGATAGCGCGGCGACGCTGCTTTTCTGTCGCCACCTGCGCCTCCCGGCTGGTTTTCACCAACGCCGTCGATGCTTCGCTATATCCCAACTCGGCGGCATCAAAACTGTCCAACCACTGCTCTGCTTCTCGCAACTCCACCTCGTCCAGCAGGCCGCCGCTGCCTCGCCCCAGCCGCGCCCACTCGTCCGCCTTGCTTTGCAGCCGGCGGCGGGTCTGCTCGGCCTCTCGCCGCTCGTTCACCCACCGCCGCAAGGTCGGCCAGCCGGCGATCAGCGCCTCGTGCGCGATGTCCACCTTCCGACTGCCTTGCTCCTCGCCGCTCATCGTCAGCAGGCGGCGTTCGGCCAGGTGTGACAACGTTACTTCAAAACAGGCCGCATCGTCCCCCGCCGCCCGCAGCGACTCTGCCCCTTGCTGCCGCCGCGTATCCGCTCGCCCCTCGCCGAACTGGATCAGTCGCAAAAAGATGCGCCGGACCACCGCCTGCTGCACGTCGTCCAGATCGGCCAGCGCGGCGTCGGCGCGGCGGGCCATGGCCACCTGGAGGCCGGTGCGCCCAACCGGCTTGGCGTCGGGATCATAAGCACCGTGCGACAAGATCAACGACTTGTAGGCGTTCAGGGATAGAAACCGCCGCTCCATCCGCTCCCATAGCAACGACAACGTCTCCTGCACCAGCGGCAGGATGCCCGGCTCGTTGGCTGCGTCGGTCGCCAGCCGCTCTACCAGCGCCGTCTCGATGAACACACCCACGTTTTCGGCCGGGCGCACGATGGCCTGGCGCAGCCCATCCGCGCCCAGGGGCAGTACTTCCAGGCGATGGCGCTGAATCTCGGCCCACAACGGGCAGGCCATCAGGTCTTGATAGAAATCGGCACGGACGGTCAGGACGACATAGCAACGGGGCCGCCTGGACAGCTCGAGCAGGGCGCGTTGGAAGGCTTCGCCGTCTGCTGCAGCCAGCGTGAACAGCTCCTCGAACTGATCCACCACCAGGAGCAGGTTGTTTGTCTCCGGCGGCGCGGCCATAGTGGGGGATGTCGGATTGTCGCCCAGCGCATCGGTCAAGGCAGACATCGGCGCGACGCCGGGGCGCACCGCCCGCACAGTCAACTCGCCGCGGCCAAAGCGGCCGCTCCGGCGCAGGGCCGGGATCAGTCCGGCAAAGACGAGCGATGACTTGCCGCTGCCCGATGGGCCGATCACCACCAGGAAGGGGTGCAGGCGCAGCCGCTCGACCATTTCATCCACCTCGGTATCGCGCCCAAAGAAGCGGCTGCCATCCTCTTCGGCAAAGGGCAGCATACCGGGATACGGGCAGGGCGGCCGGGCCGGCGCGCCCGGCGCGGGCCTGGACAGCACCTCGCACAGCCGCACAATGGCTCGCTCCTGCTGCTCCGGCTCAGTTGCGTCCAGGGCAGTGAGCATGGCCAGGCGCGGCGGCAACTCAACAGAGCGCAGAATGAGTGGGATCGCTGGCCAGGTGGCCGTCTCCAGGCCGTAGGTCTGCGCCAACAGGTCGGTGAACTGGCCGAACTGATCGGCCAGGTACTCAGGTGAGAGCACCAACAAGGTGCGCCGGCTGCCCCGAATCGCTCGCTCGAACGCAACCAGGCGCGGCACCCCCAGGTCAAAGGCTTTTTCAGAGTGGTATTTGACGCCGGCCGCGTCCAGGGCATCGAGCAGATAGCCCTCCACCCAGGCACGATCGGCGTCGGCGTAGGAAACAAAGAGGTCGTACTGCGATTGTTCGCTCATTGTTCATTTCCCTGTTCGTCGTCATATCCTTGCATCCCAGTCGCTGCGTCACACCATCTCACAGCGTCAGCGTCTTCAGGCACAAAAAACAGCCGATCAGACACCAGGACAACTCCCAGGTCTGGATCGGCTGCCAACCGCTCGCACATTTTCCCCTCCACAAACCTTGCTGCGGTGAGGACTGAAACGATGATATGACCCTAAAAAATTCTCATTTTATACGTTGATTATATTACAATCTAGACGAGATGGCAATGTCACACATACTGGTTTGTCCACCAACGGACACAACCTGTCCGCACACGGACATCGTTTTCTGGTATAGTGGTGACTGTTGTTTTTGCTCAAACACATCCCACTTTCAAGGAAGCCAATGTCCGTTTATGAAACCCTTTGGAGGCGGATCAAGTGCGTCCGCCAGATCGCTGCTCCTGTCACAACCCGCGCCGGCCGTTGCCCCGGATCGCTCGATCGCCTGCTGATCGGCGTAGCCACCATCTCACTGCTGGCCCTGATCGCTTCGCCGCTCATCGGCTGGCAGACCGGACCGGGGAAAGCACTGCTCGTCACCAGTCTTGCTCTCCTTGCGGGCGCGGCCGCCGCGTTTGCCCTCAACCGCCGCTCCGGTCACCTGGCCGGCATCTTCTTTTTGGCCTTTCTCACTGTCATCCTGGCCGCCGTTGGCGCAAGCGCAGCGGGATTGGCCCTTCCCGTCCTGCTGGCCAGCCTGCTGCTCCACCCCTGGGCCGGCATCCCAATCGCCGCGCTGGGCGTTCTGCTGAAAGCAGGATTTGCCTTTGGCCCATCAGGACACCCTCTTGACCTGCCCTCGCTGCTCGCCCTTCCCGTCGTCGCCCTCATCTGCTGGCTGATGATGGACGGCCTGGAACAGGTCCGACGCAACCTGCACCGCAGCGACCAGCGCCTTCAACAGGTCGAAGCACACTTGCGCCAGGCACAAAAGATGGAGGCAATGGGCCGCCTCACCGCCGGCGTCGCCCACGACTATAACAACTATCTCACCGTGATGGACAGCTATGCCTGCCTGCTGTTGGACGAGATGCACCCCGACGAGCCTAACCACGAGATGGTGACCCAGATCCAGCGCGCCGTCGAGTTGTCCAGGGCGCTGACCGGCCAACTCCTGGCCTTCAGCCGGCGACAGACGGGGCAATCGCAAGTGCTGAATGTCAACGAGTTGATCGCCGGAACCGAGGATATCCTGCGTCGGCTGGCCGGCAGGGAGATCGAACTGATCACTTGTTACGATCCCAACCTGGGTCTGGTGCGTGCCGATCCCGGCCAGATCGAGCAAGTCTTGCTCAACCTGGTCGCCAACGCGCGCGACGCGATTGCCGGCGCGGGGACGATCTCCATCCGAACCGAGAATGTCGACGCCGGGCATGTGCTGATTTCGGTCAGCGACACCGGTGCGGGGATCGACGCCGAGACGCTGCCGCGCATCTTTGAGCCGTTCTTTACCACCAAGGAAGCCGGCTCCGGCACCGGGCTGGGGCTGTCCACCGTCTATAGCATCGTCCGACAGAGTGGGGGACGGGTCGAGGTAGAGAGCGAATTGGATCAGGGAACAATGTTCAAGGTGTACCTGCCCAGAGTTACAGAGGAATAGGAAAATGACCAAACGAACGCACAAGGTGCTGATCGTAGATGACCATCCCGGCATTCGCCAGGCAATGAAAGCCTATCTGGAGCGAACGGATGGCTTTCAAGTGATTGGAGACATCGGACGCGGTATAGACTTGCCCTGGGCGCTGCAGACCTATCGCCCTGACCTGGTGGTACTGGACCTGGAACTGGAACAGGGACACGCACCGGAAAGTGCCGTGGCTCAGATCCGCGAACTGACGCCGGAAGCGAAAATCGTCATCTACAGCGGACACGGCGACTTTCAGATCGTCACCTATATGCTCGATCTGGGCGTGGATGGCTACATTCTCAAGACGGATGACCTGCCGGCGGTCGTGCGCTCGATTCAAGAGATCGCCGTCGGTGAGCGGCGCTTCAGCCCCGGCCTGACGCCGATGCTGGCCGAGGGCAACTGGCCGGGCAAGTCACTGAACCTGGCCGAACGAGGCGTGCTGCAGATGCTGGCCGATGGGATGAGCACGAAGCGGATGGCGCTGGAGATGCACGTCGCGGAGCGAACGGCACGGGGCTATCTCACCGGGGCGACGGAAAAGCTGCGCGCCACCTCGTGGGCGCACGCGGTGGCGCTGGCGATGCGGAAGAAGGTGATTGTATAAAACGATGCATCAGCGTTCGCTTATTAGGAAAGAACCGGCTTGAGCAATGAGGTGAATCCCATTGATTGGACTGATCTTTACGGGCATCGGAGCCAGTATTACATAGCTTTGACCATTGTGGTTCAGATAGAACCCCTTTTCCCAACAAGAAGATAAGCCGGCATCTCTCCTTTTCCTCTAACTTGAATGATTCCACGTTCTTCAAACAAATACCGATCTCGCAATCGCTCATACGTCGATGGTGTGACTTGAATTTGGCCTGTGAGGCCATGAGATTCCATCCGGCTCGCAGTGTTAACTGCGTCACCCCACAGGTCATAACTGAACTTTCTAGTACCGATAACGCCTGCGATGACCGGCCCAGTGTTTATTCCGATCCGCAGATTCAGGGATTGATCACTTGTGGGTAAGAGAGATCGGACCTGTGTAATGCCTTTTTGCATATCCAGTGCCATATCAGCGATCGCCTCGGCGTGATCGAGTCGTGGTGTAGGCAGGCCACCCACGACCATATATGCATCACCGATCGTCTTGATTTTTTCCAGTCCATGCCGTTCAGCCAGGCCGTCAAACATAGAAAAGATTGCATTGAGCAAGACAACCAGGTCTTTCGGCAACATATGAGTGGAAAGCGGAGTAAAATCGACGATGTCGGCAAAGAGAATGGTGACTTGGGCAAAGCTGTCGGCAATGATATCCTCTCCCAGTTTCAATCGGTCAGCAATCGGCTTGGGCAGAATATTCAGCAATAACCGCTCCGATTTCTGCCGCTCGGCCTGGATAATCTTGAGGTATGCTTGTTCCTGGTCGTGCAATCGCTTGGCCGCCAGAGAAGCATTTACGCGGGCGCTAAGCACAGCCGGATTAAAAGGCTTGGGAAGATGGTCCGTCGCTCCCATTTCAATACACCGTATCACACTCTCCATCTCCTCGGCTGCGGAAACAACGATCACCGGAATGTGCTGCCAGGCGCTATCGGCCTTGACGCGTTCCAGCACCTCAAACCCATCCATCTCTGGCATCAGCAAATCGAGCAGCACTACGTCGAAAGATTGCCTCTGGAGCATCTCTAGCGCTTGCCGTCCACTATCCGCTATTTCAACGGCATACCCTTTCTCCTCCAAGCTGGTAGCCAGCAATGTACGATCGAGTATATCGTCGTCTACTACCAGTATCTTGCCAGCAGAAGTTTGTTCCCGAGTGCGCAAGTGCTGTTTTCCGCCAATCGCCAATGAAGCATTAATGCGGGTGTGCAGTTGCACATAATCGAAAGGTTTGCTGACGTAATCTGTAGCGCCCATTTCGATGCACTGTACGACGCTCGTTACCTCGTTGTTCGCGGAAACCACGATCACTGGAATATGCTGCAATATACCTGACTTCCTCATATGTTCCAGTACCTGGAAACCATCCATCTCGGGCATCAACAGATCCAGGAGCACCAAGTCAAAGGGTTGCGCATAGAGCATCTCCAACGCCTGCAACCCATTTTGCGCGACATGAACGATATGTCCTGCCTCCTCCAGGCTGGCAGCCAACGCTGTACGATTCAGTGCGTCATCATCAACAACCAGTATCCAGCCGGTGCTTGTTGGTGCAGCATTTGTTGCCATTCTACAAATCCCGTCTCGCAGCCTCTAGCGCCATTCTCGTCGCCTTGTACGCCAACTCGATTTGTGTCAGCAGTGTCTCGGCTTCTTCCAGATTCCCGGCTTTAGCACGATTCTCCAATGTGCGGCATAGTTCGAAGAGTGCAATCGCGCCAAAGCTTGCACTGTTCGATTTGAGCGTGTGTGCTGCACGCCGCAAATCTTCTAGCTGGCCTTGTTCCAATGCTTGTCGTGCACTTGTTTGCAGTTTGACAGCTTGCTCAAAATAGGAATCAATGAGTGCAGGCAGCATTGTCGTTGCGCGGCTGCCTAATGTTGCCTTTAATCGCTTCAGCGCAACAAGATCAAGCACTTGGGGTGTTTCAGGTCTCTCGGCAGATTGCTCTTTGTCGTTACAAACGAATAGTGTCACAGGCTTTGTACTCGTATGAACAAGATCTCCGCTCGTTCTTTCGCTACCCTTGGACAGCGAAGACGTCAGCTCTTTGATGTCAATCGGCTTGCTGATATAATCATCCATCCCTGCTGCCAGACATTGTGCGCGGTCACTCATCATCGCGTTGGCAGTCATAGCGATAATGTATGGCTGCACTTCGGCGCCGAATTCCTTACGAATGCGCTCTGTGGTCTCTAGACCATCCATTTCCGGCATCTGTATGTCCATCAGCACCACATCATATAGCTGACGCCGCAAAGTCTCCAACACCTCCAGCCCATTGCTTACTGCATCTGCTCGATAACCCAGTCGCTCCAGGATGAGCAGGGCCAGTTTGAGGTTGGTGACGTTGTCCTCAGCCAGCAGAATGCGCAAGGGTAATCGCTCTCCCATATGCGCATCAAATTCCGGCTCACCTTCTGCCAGCTTTTGGGCGCGAAGGGTTCGTGCTCGGGTGCTCTCATCAGCAAACACCTCAATCAAGGTGTTGTACAATTGGGACGACTTGACCGGCTTGGTGAGAAAGGCATCCAGTTCGTCTATGCGCGGATCAGCCTCGTACATTCCTGGTGATGTCAGCATAACCAGGGACAGCGCTTGCGAGTCGCGACAATGCCGGATTTCCTCAACCAATGTCAGTCCATCCATCTCAGGCATGCGCATATCCAACATCGCCAGGTCAAAAGACTCGCCTTGGTGAATCAGCTCTAGCGCTTCTGATCCAGAAGCTGCGGCTACGGCATCCATACCCCACGACTGTATCTGTAATGAAAGGATCTTACGATTTGTTGGATTGTCGTCCACGATCAACACCCGCTTACCTTTGAGATCGGGCTGGTCGGTCGACAGGTAAAGGGGCCTGGTTTCTGGCGCGATCTGAACCTGAATGGTAAAGTGGAAGGTAGAGCCTCGCCTTTCCTCGCTTTCTACCCACATGGTACCCCCCATGGCTTCAGTCAAGCGTTTGCTGATTGGCAATCCCAGACCGGTGCCACCATATTTCCGTGTGATCGAAGTATCCACTTGGTTAAAAGACTCAAAAAGGCGACCGATCCGATCTACAGGGATACCAATTCCAGTATCCTTGACGGCGAAGGCAAGTTCGTACTTGCCCTCTTGTAGAGGGACAGCGTTCACCGAGACGACAACCTCACCACGCTCAGTAAATTTGACAGCGTTGCTGAGAAGATTGACGATAACCTGACGCAAACGGGTGATGTCGCCTACAACTATGGCAGGGGTATGCGGTTCAATGATACTTACTAACTCAAGTCCCTTTTCGTTTGCCGCGGTCGCCAGCAGATCAAATGCTGACTCGATGCACTGTCGCAAGTCGAAAGGCTGGTTTTCCAACTCCATCTTGCCTGCTTCGATTTTGGAAAAATCCAGAATATCGTTGATAATAGATAGCAAGTTGTTGCCACTATTGCGGATGGTCTCAACAAAGTCTCGTTGTTGCGGGTTCAGATTAGTGTCGAGCAAAAGACTGGTCATCCCAATGACGCCGTTCATCGGCGTACGAATCTCGTGGCTCATCGTGGCCAGGAATGCACTCTTGGCGCGAGTTGCAGCCTCAGCGGCCTGTTTGGCTTCTTCGAGTTGTCGCTGCTTGATAAAGCTGTCCCATCGCAAGTGCATGATCGGTCTCTGAAGCAGAGCAACACCAAATGGCGGAAAACTGAGGAGTATAAAGTTGTAAAGAAGAAACCTGACAGGCTCGCTGCGTAAAGTGCCACTCAGAATCCCTGATACCAAATGAACAGCCAGGAATGTCAGGGCGCTTCGAATTGCCCAAGTTGCCGGCCAGGGGAATGTAGCAGACAGAACGGCCAGAAAAAAGACCCAAATCCAATGGGGCCCCGTAGGGTCACCGTTGATCACAAGTTGTAGCTCCACGATCAATACCTGAGAAACGATACTCGCGTAAAAAAGTCGGTAGATAAATCCCGACCTTAGTTGCCGATAAGCAAGTACCACTGGCAGCCAACAAGCAGCAATCAAGCCGAGGCGCAAGATAAGCATTTGCCCAAATACCTGCTTGTAGAGGACATAATCGCCCCCTATCCAGAGAAGCATATACAAACCGCCGACCGCACCCAGCGGACGTATGACTTGCCGCAAATATGCCTGAATCGTGACATCGAACGCAGATCCCAAGTCTGCGTGCTCCGGCGGAACAGGGTCAAGCCAGTCAAAAAACCTTTTGATGATGTTCATAATCGCCTCGGATACTGGGCGCAATGTGTATCTTCTGCCAGAAGCATTTTTTTACAAATCATTTTTCCTGAGCGAAATTGCCATGGATGGCCTTAAGGGTGATCTTGCGATCTGCATTCTGGTTGTGGGCAAGGTAGACGATAGTATTATCATGCGCCATTACAGATAATTCTGACCCATAGAAGATAAGCAACAGACAGGCTGGTATTTGAACAAGCTGTCCCATCAATACTGACGCAAGACTATCGGCAAATAGACCACATACTCGAACACCGTGGTGCAAGCATCGGCTTGCGCAGGATATGGCTCAACGTGCTCTGCCCGGTCACGGGCACGCTCACGAAAACAATACATGCCGCCCGGGGTCACATTCACCGGATCGCCCGGGCCGAACTGCACCCAAGTGCTCATAGTGTCCGACAGCCAATCTACCCACATACCGCCCCGCCCTACCGCATACTGCACATCATAACCCTGAATGCCATCGGCGGCATAGCCTTGCCAACTCACTACAAAGGCACCTGGGGCTACGGACGGTGCCGACGCCAGAGACAGCACTACGGGTAACGCATACGGCCCACCATACGCGCCCAGATCGTTGCGGCCGCCGTTGCGGTCGTTGTATGCTATCGCCGGATTTCCGGCATCCAGGCATGGCGAGCCGATTTGTAAGCGATAATCCTCGTCATTTTCATCAACGAATGAGGGATTCTCACTCTGATCGCCGACGCCGGGCAGGATGCCGCTGTAATCTACGCCGTTGCCCCACACGTCGTTGTACTGCGCTGCCGGTGACTTGTCGTTGCCGACCAGCCCATCGCCGGTGTTGTGGGCGATAATATTGTTTTCGGCCAGGCTGGCAGCGTTGTTGAGGATGATGCCTCGCCCATTGGCCACGACGGTGTTGTTGATCAACCGGTGGACACCGTCGTTGTTGGCATCTATCGCCGCCCGCGCGTTGTGATCCAGGATCGAGTTCGTCACCGTGACCACCGCGCCACAGTCGGATGAAAAGCACCAGGTGAACAACCCAACATTGTTGCCGGTCAACCGGCAGTTGCGCACTTGCACCTGCCCACCCGTATTCCAGATGGCTGCCTCGAAATAGCCAGTCCCGCCGCCGGTCAGTGTCAGATCGCGGATCAGTGTGTCTACATTCGCTTCCAGCACATGCCCTGTGCCGTCGCCCTGAACGATAGTCTGGTCGATGCCTGAGCCTTGGATCCAGACACCGGCAGGAATAGAGAGCGGCGTCTGTTCGACAAAGGTGCCGGCCGCCAGTTGCACGATCACGTCGCCGCGCGCGTGCGCCAATGCCTGGGCCAGCGTCGGATGCTCGCCGGGCACTTCGAACACCGCTGCGCCAACCTCGACATCGGGACCGCTGTACGCGCCGGTGAGGGGCAGCCGCGCCATTTGACCGCTACCGTAAGCAAACTCGAAATAATAGCTATGCGTGCCCTTGGGCAGCGTGGTCGTGTACCGATAGCTGCCGTTGGCTGCCGTGCCGTGTCGCAGCGACATCACATGCGGCATGCCATCAATGACCACGTGTGCATGTGTCGGCCCGCTGCCACCCGCGTTGTAGAAATTGACCAGGAACTCGAACGTCGTGGTCGAGCGGCCCCAGTAGGGCACCACAATGCCGGAAGGCAAAGCCGAAAGCGTCACCGGATTCCAGCCACAAAAAGTGTGCGTGTACTGCCCGTGCCACCCACTCCCTTTGGCCGGATCGTAGGCATGGCCCATGCCGGCTTCTTTGGCGTTGACATCCAGCAGATTCTCGCGGTGTCCCGTGCTGCTCATAAATGCCTGGTGCGCACCTTCCACTGCCGTCCAGCCATCATCGCCGGCGATCAGGCTTTCGGAGACGCCACCGATATAGCCTACGTCGCGGGCGCGCTCCGATGGGCAGCGATACTCGGTCTCTGGCTGACCATCCGGTGGGTCTGGGTAGCAATGCCCGATGGTGAAATCTGAATTGAGGATGGCCTGTGAGTGCGAATGGGCGGCATAGTTGAGCAGGGCATTATAGGCTACCGGCGGGCGAGGCGTGTAGGCCGGATAGCCGTGCGCGGCCGGGTCGGCGCGGGACTCGTTGATCAGAAACAGCATGTACCGTTCATCCAGGTTGGGCAGCGAGCCGACGGCAGAAGAGACGCTATAACTGTCTTTGCTCCAGGCTGAGCAGCCATCGGCATTGCACGCCTGCACGCGATACCAGTAGGTGGTGTCAATGGCGACAGCCGTGTCGGTATAGACGGTCGTGTTTGCCGGCAAGGTGGTCAGCAACGCATAGTTGCTCCGTGTGCCGATGCTGCGCTCGACGCGCAGGCTCGTCTCGTCGGCAGCATTGTCGGTCCAGGTGATGCAGATTTGCACGCCGGGGAAACCGCCTACCTGCAAGTCGGAAGGGGCGACCGGTGGAGCGGCACGAACTGGCGCCGGCGAAGCCACAAAAATCAGCAGCGTGACCAGTGCCGCCCTGAACCCAGATTTCAACAAGTCTTCTTCCTTTCGGGCCACAAGATCGCAGTGAATGCGTCGGCATTTGCCGATGCCTGGTGCCACACCCAGATGGTTTCGCTCATTCTTCGATAGGTTGAAACCAGAAAAGCGATGTTGAGCTTGATCTTGCCAGCACTCTGGGAGCGAGCCGGGCAATGGCCCAACGCTATTAGAATAGTTCAGGGCGTTGTCCCAAGTTCTCAAATGTCTTTGCCTCTTTGACACCTTCTTCCATCCATTTGACAAATTTGAACAGGCCTTAGCTTGTAACTGTCGCCCATCAAGACATCGAAGAAAACTGGACCCTCTTAGCTGGCAGATGCGCCATCAGCACATCGAAGAATGGCAACCAAGGCAAATGCCCCTAAATGTGGCGTTTCGTGGGCCAAACCGGCCTTGACGACCAGATGTAGTAGCTGTTTTCTACGAAGTTCTGACGGTTATCAGGCTACATGATTCTTCGATGTCTTGATGGTTCAGCCCATTAGCTTTCTACGATGTGCTGATGGGCGACATGTAACCAATGGCTTTAGCCGTTTGTTGACACGGCTTTGGTACGCGCCCACTCTCTCAACTACTCTCCCCACCACTCAGGTTCTTGGGCAAGGTCCAACGCTATCTCTATTTCCCTGAAAGCGCGGTCAAGTATCTCAATGATGTGCGTTTTTGTAGGACCATTAGGCAGATACTTGCGGATCTCGCGAAAGAGTGTAAGGTAGTCGTTGTGTAGACGCTTGCGCCGATCTCTGCCCGGTTCGCCAGGCAAACTGGTCAAGTCGGCCAGTAGGATAGCTGATTCCAACATGTAGGCACGTTCAAGCCATTCGTCAAGGCTCTCCCGCCACTGGCCTTCTCTGTGGCGCCACACCAATTGGCGGTAGATGTTCTGCAGCCGCTCTCGCCGCTGTGCAGCCATATCCTCGGGTGGCCAAAGGAAATAATTACGAAAGCCGCTCTGTATGGCCCAAAACCAAATTGGGAACTCTGCCATCCAGGCCCTGAACCAACTGGCGTCTTGCCGCCGTTCCGCAGATAGAGGCAACTGCCTTCGATACTGACTCAAAACAGGGCCGCAGGTCTGCTCCATCCGCACACAGAACAGCGAGACAATGTCCTCATCTCCTTCTCGGTGCATGGATTCATACATACTTCTTGCCAGTGATGATTGATTCCTCTCGCCGTGCCAGGCATTGTACAGCAGTGACAGAAGCAGCATCGTAGAATCTATAACCCTGAATTTGTGAACCAGGCAATTGCATACTTGCATTGCAAAACTGAACTCCGGCTGTCCATTGTAACGCAGCTTGTCTTTAAGTATCTCTTTAGTACAAGCGATGCCAAACCTGATAGTATTCATATCATCTAGAGGGATCCGGCGCTTGAGATACTCTAGCAATTTATGTTCGTCGTAATCTGAGGGCAGCAACATGCGCTCAATGTCGCCACGCACGATATCGGAAAGCCAATCAGCTTCGGCGAGAACATTGGACAGAATCTCTTGTTCGTCACGTAACTCCTGGGCGACCTGTTCCTCGCGTTTGTACAAGATCTGGTGAACCTTTATCGCCCAAGAATGTTGGTAAGCCGTTCGCAATTGAATCTCTACCGGTATTTTCAAGCCCCGCCCCACGGGCAGTCGTAGAGCCTCTCGAAGTATCCGAACATCCTCCAAAGGCAGCAGCGGCTCGACGTATACATATAAGGTGACATGGACAGCCCGATATCCACCCTCTTTGCCCTCGCGCAAATCATCCACCTTGCCTAGTTCAATGCCCCACTCACTCACGCGTGCCTTTAGCGCATCAAGCACTTCGTCGATATCACTATCATAGTCGGCGATGACCCGTACGCCAGCCAAGTCGTCTACATGATAAATGTCAGGATCCAAAATGCGGCGAACAAGGGGCAGGTCAGGATCGTAGGCACGTGGACGACGGCGTAAAGCAACCAACATGTTCTTTTCATTTATCGTCACTTGCGGGGATCCTTCTGTACCAAGTGCCATCTTGAAATCCACCTCTGCGCTGCCAATGCTAGGACGATGAAGCATGAACTGAGCATCGCCGCGCACAACGCACCGCTCTCCCGACTGATGACCGTAACCCTCTAGCCTGAACTTGGAGTCGGTAAAAGCAACCTCGCAGGTATCGGGATCGCGCTCAAGCTGTTGTTGTTTACGCGCCAGTTTGCGGATCAGACTGGAGAACTCCTTTGTTCGCGCAGTCACTTCGCGAATGGCTCCATGTGGGTCAAGCAGTTCGCTCACGCGCGCGCGATAGACCTCTTGGCGCTTATCAAAATCTAATTCCGCCCGCAACGCTTCTATGTGATGGTTTACTTTCTCCTTGGCCGCTTCGGCCGCTTGTCTCAGCACAACCAGATGGTCAATATCGCGCCATCGCACGTTCAACAAGCCGACTTCGTTCTCGCTGATGATGATATCCTTTTCAGCAGCGTACTTGATGGCACGATGGATCATCAGGCGTCCCACTTGCATGGCCAGCAACACCAACAATTCTATATCTTGCCGGGTAAATTCGGCGTGGCAACACCGGGTAAGCACATCCACGATGCCCTTGCGCAAAAGCAGCGTCTTTCTGTTTGCTTCATCGTCTTGCCCTGTATCCCGAAGCAAACCAGGAAACTCGATGCCATCTTGATCAAACGCTACTTTCAATGAGCCAGCGGTCTTGCATTGATCGCATATAGATGTACACCATTCTTCTAGTTGTCGTTTATCATTGTCGGAGAGCCCTAGAATGGATTGTTCGCGGTCAAAGAACTCTTTCAACCGCCTGCACACGACATTAGCAGTTGGAATCTCGTCATCGAGAGGCTGCTTTCCCTCCACCTTGAGAATGCCAATAACGCGATACTTGGACAAAAACTCGGTACCGGAAGAAGCGGAAGGCGGATACCACTCCTCTGCTAACCTGTTCTTTTGCAGTGTCACTGTTTGAACACTTCCCCCTTGGGCAAATATGGGCACACCGATCATCGTGCGGAACGTCACATGGAGGTTCGTTCCGCCGTATGCAATAGCATCTCCTCGCCCTGTGTGAACAGAACCACCGTGCATCTCGTCCATGGCGCGGTTGGAATTGGCAATGCATCCCTGTGCCAGGTGCCAAATTTGGTTCGTGATGCTCCATCGTTGTATGACCTGCTGTTGTTCTTTCGGTTCCAGTCGTTGAAACTCGCCAGTGAGTTCAGAGACATAAGCAAAGCCGCTCAAATCGGGACACTCTTTACACTCGCCATTCCGCCATTCTCGCCAACCTTCTACCCGCTCTCTGAATGTCTTCTCCAGCCGTCCAGATGCGCCTCGCATGACGATAAAAGGTCCGGACCCAGGCGGATTATCCTCGGTCACAAAGAATACGGCAGCACTGTCTGCTTGCACTTCTTGGGCGATTTCTTCGCAGAGCTTGATCAATTTACCTTCAATTCTTTCGAAAAAAACCTCTTCCTTTTTTTCGCTTGCGTTTTCGGCAACAACGCTCAGCAATTCAGCCGGTGCTTGTTGTAGCATAATGCCTCCCTGCAATTGCCCCAATAGCCTCCAGGGTGCCTTTAAGTGCCCTCACCGCCTGCCAAAAGACTCCAAGATTGCGTACTTGGAGTGCTTTCCCCTCGAAATGCACACGTAGTTCCAAACAGTCCGCTGCAGCAGGCATATTCTTGCTTGTGCCATTCAGCCGTAGTAGAACCTCAGCAAGTGGCCGCTCGCCATCCGGATCAAAGCTCTTGCACGGCAAGAATAGAACTGGATGCGGACACTGCGCCGATCCTAAAGCAAGCCTTGCCTGTATGCCAAGTGGGGCTGCATAGTAGTGAATCTGCTGCAATACATGCTCACCCGTTTCCAGTGAAGGTAAGTCAATCGTCGCCAGACAGTGTTCAAGCCATTCCTCTTGCTTGGCATCTTTCGTGAACTGGTCAATCTCCCCCACAAGGTCTCTCAAACGGAATAGCTTGACGTCCAATCTGTACCTACCTGGTCCAGAAAGACGCATCTCCCGCTCCAATAAGTAGCATAAGGCAGACGTCACTCGATGGGTATAGGCATAAAGAGAATCCAATAGCTCCAGGCCAAAGTGCTCCATTCCGAGAAGGCCAAGGGCATCATAGTCGAGCTCCAGTTGACGCTGGCGTGCCTGGTGCAGCATGTGATTGTCGAGTACCTTGACCACGTGGCTGGCGATAAAGAGAAGACGTTTCTCGTCAATCTGAGCAAAGGAAGCGGTATACATCGTCGCATCAGCTAATGCCTGTGCTACTTTGGAAGCAGTGAAAGCAAGAGCATCACGTGATTCATCACTGGAATCCGACTTGAGGATGCTTTGCACAGTCCTGCCGATCCTAAGCACCCCAGTTTCTTCAGAAATCAGCGCATATTCGGATGTGTCTACACGTTCCTCCAATTCGTTGCCCGCAAGCACTTGGGACATGGACGCCAAGCCGCTGAGTACCTCCTTCAACCCCTCTTTGAAGTTCCAAGGAGGAAGCTTTCCCTGCAAAGCTTGCTCAACAAGCTGTTCTTCAAAATCATGGCCGTCCTCGGCGGTGATGCCAAGCTTCTGTCGCAAGCCCTTGACGCGCTTTTCGCACAAGCTTTGAGTGAGTTCCTCTATCCCCTGCTTGACAGGCTGCTGCACACGGTCGAGAGATGCAATGATATTCCGTACGGCTTCATGCCATTTTTCAGGTGTGCGTGGAACGGTTGTGAGATCCTGCAATTTAAAATCTCTGCAGAGACTCTCAAGCCTGGCACTGAGAGTCTGCAAGTCTCGTTCTTGTTCCAGGCTGTTCTTAAAGTCCGCAAGCCGATCTAAAACTCTTCGCTGCTCCTGTGACATTTGCTTGAGATCGTTCTCACCAGGCGGGTAGGACAAGTTTTGGGCAAGATACTCAGCGCGGTCAACAGCGGAAAGAACATCCGCCCCAGCAAGTAGCATTCTCTTGGCTTTTTCGTCCTTTCCGACAAGGCAGTCGAGCAAGGCACCATACAGAGCATCGTAGACGTGACGATTCCGCTGCCCATTTCTTCTCTCTTTGTTGTTCACATCGTCTTTGGTATCCGTCTTGGGTCGCTCGAGGTAGGCGCCGCGGAGGTTGTACACATTGAACAACGACGGCGTTGGTCTTTCTAATGATGGCATCTCTCCGGCGCCAAGCATCAGGCGGCACGCATATTGTAGATGCTGAAGCCATGATTCGAGCTGGATGAGGCACTCCACAAGCTCTTCCAACCAACGAGCCAACTCTTTGTATTTGCTGAGGAGTTCGTGTTCCACCGTCTCATGATCGGGCGATTCGCCCTGCCGGTGTAGTTCACGAAGGAGTTGCTGGAAGTAATCAACACCCAAGGAGTGGTCTTCGAAATATTGCCACCAACCCACGTTGTTATGCAGCGGCAGGAAAGGGTCATGCTCCTTTTCTGCAGCCTGCTGAAGATCGCGCACATAGGGGCGCAAAGCAGCAATTCTCCATTCCCATAGAAAGAATAAACGATCTTGACTGGACTCACCAGCAGCCGACACATCCAAAAATCCACCGACACCATAAGGCGTACGGTTCTCCAGCTTTATCAAGCCGATCTTGCAGTAGAGCGGGACGGAGCCATTATTTGCACTGTCCCTTCTCTCGCGTACGAGCGGTACCATCAGGCCGCAACGGTACGAATTGTAAAGCCCATCCTGATACCATACTACTTGGCGAGAACTGTCTGTTCGTAATTCCTTTGCGCCGGGCGATTGTTGCTTTGGGGAATCCGCACGGACTGAGCGTAGGTCATAACCGGAGGTGTAGCGCGTGGGACCACCACATGTGAATGCCCGGCGAGTCACGCCAGTAATTGCAGCCCTGTCCGAGTCATCGATTGGGATTTCGTAACGGCTGCGGCTGCGCTGGGTGACATACTGCTGTTTTAATGCCCGGCGTGCTGGACCAAAGGCTCCAACTAGCTCCAACCATTTTGTGATGTGTCGTCCCTTGTCTCCGTCGTTCTGAGTATGTGGGACAGTTCCTTTCCGCTCTTCTTGGATATCGGATGACTCTTCATCATAACGAACAATGTAAAGCTCACAACTGGCTGCTCGAAAGTACTTGGCAACTTCCTGGCAGATGTGGTCATACAAATCTCGTTCGCTATAATGTTCCAACTGAAAATGAAGATAGAGATTGCGGATGAGACGGTTGAGGCGTTCATTCTCTGCTTGGATGAAGCGATTGAACCGCTCTTGTTCTGCTTCGACCGGATCATTTGGCTTGGCCGCCGACGCAAATAGCTCTACAGGCTCCTTTACATCCAACACTTCTTCTGTCACAGTTGCACCTCCCTTGAGCTGCCCAAGGTTTATCGTCCTCGGAGATCCAAGCAGAAACTTAAGTAGACAAAAAATCCACTTGTCTCACTCCAGCAAGTATTTTTCCCACATTGTAATGAAATAGTACTCTGCCGTATCCACTCGCTTCAGTTTGGCCACTGCGGTTTCTAGCGGAACAAGCACATAGTTTCCTTGCCAGAGATGAACTGCGCAGCGGGTAAAGCCAGACAGTGCCGTATCTACCATCAGCTTTCCGGTATACTTGCACAGGTCTGTATCGAACCCGTTGGGCGATGTGGCACGGATGAGATGCCTTGGCTGGCTGAAAAACACACTGTATCCGGTCTTGAGCTTGACATAGTCTACCAGATCAGCAAAGGCTTTTTCCTGTTCTTGCTTAATTCCCTGTCGAAAACTTTCCAACTCCGTGTCTTTTACGATAGCAGATTGTGCCTTGATTGTGGCTCCTTCGGCCACCACGAGCAGAGCATGACCTTTTTTGTCTGCCCGGAGCTTGACTCGCTTAATGGCCTTTTCTAGTTCTTCGCGGGCGCTTTCAACTGTTTCGCCCATCATCTCGGGAATCAGGACATAATCTGCTTCTCCGCTTGCATAAGCGGCATGCAAAGCGACGAACCCACTACCCGCGCCGAATAACTCCATAATACCTATTCGCTCAAGCGTCTCAGCTTCACGATGAAAGTCTCGCAAAAGCCTGATGGCGTTGTCCACGGTGGTCCGGTAACCAAACGTGACGTCGGTAAAATTGACGTCGTTGTCCATTGTTTTCGGCCCTGCCACCACCAAGCACGGCTTACAATCGTCATCCAGCAGCCTTTTCCCCAACGCATCCGCTACGGTTAATGTTCCGTTGCCGCCAACCGTGTAGAGGATATCCAGCCCAAGCTTACGCACACCCTGTGCCAAGTTGTCGATAAAACTCTGAAACTCTGGGACATTTGGATGGTAGGTCTCTGTCCTTAGAGCATGTAGACTGCTGCAACCTCGCTCTGCCCACGCATCTGTCACACGAGGATGTAATTTCATCACCCATCGACCGTCATTTGCACTCGCCAGATCTTGCAAGCCGCGATACCCACCAACAATACCATAGAACTTGAGGCCTCGTGGAAAGCCCTGTTCAGTTAGTTGCCCTCCTCCTCGTTTGCAGCGCTCGGTGCCCAGCAAAAACTGGCGCTTGACGAGCGAATCGACGATGGCATCCAGCCCAGGGGCATTGCCACCAGCGGTCAGCACACCTGCGGTGAGTCGGGTGGGATCAAGACAATAAGTTTGACGCGCTCCGGCAACAAGAAAACGGGGTAGATCTGACCAAGCGTCATTTTTAACAAAGACCGATAACACGTCATAGTCAGCGAGAACAGAGATAGATGCATTTGCAGGAACAAAAGCACCGTCTGGAAGCACCTTGAGCAGAGGATGTTCCATAGGGGTCTTTGATTTAGTTTGTTCTGGTATGAGTCTTCTGAAAAAACTAAAGGCTCGCGCAAAGACGCAAAGAATGTCCAAAAAACGACGATTTCTTTGTATTTTTGAAACAATACCTGATTCTTTGTGCCCTTTGCGATCCCGGCATCTTTTCTCAAGGAAATCTGGTATGGTTTTAATGAAACCCTGCTTCTGCTCGTTGAGAAGCAGAGAACCTCGCTTGGTTGCCTCCAACTCTTTCTCCAGCACTTCAAATTGAGCCATTTTTGCTTGCATCCTTTCAAACTGTCAATAGGACTCAAATTTACAACTCGCCACTTGTTGCCCTTTCACCTATGTGGCTGACAGCATCCAACCTGTGCAACACTAAGCCGTTTGTCTGTCGAGGCTCTATTCGATATATCCCTTGTACGTCTCTAGCTTGTCCAGCATTCTGGCAGACAATACATCACTCGCATCCTTCAGCGCATTGTATATCTCGACAGCCTCCTCCTGATAGCGTATTCTCTTTTCCTTTGGCCAACCAGATGGGGGAGGTTGAAGATTGGTGATCCGATCTGCCAGCTTGACCATCCACACTTCTCTTGGCTGCTGTTTGATCCTGCACAGGCTGTCCCTCATTTGGAGTTGCCTTGCAATTGTTTTGTCCTTGGTCAGTGCAAGCACCCCATCGGCTACGGCATCACCGAACCCCTCTTTCAATTGGTCATAGGTTATGACCGTATCCTCTATGATATCATGAAGGAGTGCACATTGTATGACAAAATCCTCATTGTATCCCTTTTCTACGTTGAGTGCGGCGATGATTTCTATACTCACCAGACCAACATGTACGACATAGGGCAAATCTGTCCCTGGTACTTTCTGGTCATGATGAGCATAGGCTGCAAACTCGTATGCCCTCACATAAAGATCCTGTGACCAACTGTTTTTCAAAAATCCTCCTTGAGAAATGCTACAGTGTAGTAAGAGTAGTTCATATTGCCAAACCGCCAGCAGCCTAATTGTCTGAAAAACAGCCTTTTTCGGGCCAGGTTGATTGATCCTCTCTCAGTCGGTCAGGCTACTTGATCATCCCCATTCACATTGTCTGATCGACCTGCTGATTCTTAAAACCTGACTCACGACATCCGCGGAGCTTCCTAATCTAGCATTGGAATAACCACTTTACATCGTCCAACGAACATAATCAGTTCTTCGCCTGCCCTGGATCAAACTCATCCCACGCCCGTTGGGCAATCTCCTCAACCTCTCGCAGGAATGCGTCGGTCTCGGCCTTCTTTCTGAGTTCTTCAGCAATCATCGCGTTCTGAAACTTGCACCTCGGACATTCCCCGACCTTATCGAGCGCGAACCCACAAATACCACACACAACCTCTTCTTTTTTCTCGTCGTGCGCTTTGCCCGTCGAAGCGATGATGATCACCAACTCCTGGTCGCGGTATTTAGCCAGATATTCACTCAGGTCTACACTGCCAAGCTGCCATCCGCCGCTGTCGCTTGGATAGCGCAACGCGCCACGCAGTACCTCAGCCCCTGTCTCTTGGGCGATGTTGGCCAGTTCTTCAGCATTCGCAGGATGTAGAAATTCAGATTCGTCCATTCACTTTATCCTCATATGATACGCTCTATTCAGGGACTGCCTTTGATAAGTATAGGCAAGCAGACGTTCCATTCAAGTACGGCGGGATCTCTATGCAACGTGTTCCAGATCAGTCTCGTCTGGTAATTCTCAAGCGCCAGCAAAGTCACACCCAAATCTATACCGACATAGTCGTGGGCAAACCACCCCTGATCGAGGTTGAACCCATCGGTAAAGCCATACAAGCCCCATAAGCGCAGGTGTGTATAGAACCAGTGATCGAGTGCTTGGTACGCTTCGTTGTCCGTTGGATTCGAGCTCAAGAACACAATGCTGCCAGCAGCTGCATAAGGCGCGACTGTGCAATCATGGAATGGGGAGGAAAGATCACCTGCAGGCAGTGCGCCATAGCCTCTGTACACTCCGACGCCGTCGATCGTAGGCGTGGTCGGATCGTCGGGCGGCCCCAGGCTGCTGGACAATCCCCAGCTCAGAGTTGAATAGGTCGAGCAGGTTATCACGTTGTCAACGGCGAATTGGCGGTTGGCCAACGCTGCTTGCTGCGAGTTGCGCCACCAGTTCACGTAAGGATGTTGTTGCTCCGTTGCCCCTTGCATATCCAGCCATACTTGCCCGATGAAATGGGCGAAGAGCTGCCCGAACCACGATTGGTAAGCAGTGTAGCCATCATACGTGCCCGTCTCCCGCGCCCAGGCATAGAAGGTGTCTGGCGAAATGTTATGAGTGGGCGAACCGATGGCGAGCAAGTTGAGCAAGAGGATCTCATCGGTGTAGTAATTCCAGGTCGTGGGCCTGGTCATAGGTGGTGTATCAGCGATGTCACCGGAAAAGTACCCGGCTCCACTCTTCGCGTCTGGAATTTCGTAACAGTTTTGGTAGCCGCTCGCCTGGCAGTCGTGATACTCTGGTTTCCAGGCCATATAGAGTTGATTCGTTTGCGTGATCGGCTCGAGTTCGGTTCGCAACATCCAATCCCACTCGGTTCGATCGTAGAGTTGAGTGGCCAGGCTCCGGATGTCCATCTCTGTTTGATCTGTGCCCGTGTAATACTGCCGCGCAAACAACACGCCGGCCATCAGCAGGGCGGTGTCAATGGTGGAGACCTCTGAATCGGGCGTTCGCAAGCCCGTGTCGATGTCTAGCAAGTGATAGAAAAGGCCCTTGTAGCCTGAAGTTCCGGTTATGCTACTTCCTTGGGGAAGCGCCAGCAGTTTGTCCAGCACCTGATGGGTGGCCGTCGCAGCTTCAGATCGGCTTATCCAGCCGTGCTCGGCGCCGATGGCAAACGCAGCCAGCTCAAAACCGACGGCGGCGACGCTGGTCACATTCCGGTCATAGAACGGATCGACTGCACGATCCCGCACAAACCCAGTGGCAGGATGGCGGTTCTCCCAGAAGTATCGAAACGCTTGCCGTTGGATCAGGCCCAGTAAGCTCTCTGGAACATCCCGATCAACCAGCATCAGATCGTCAAAGAACAGCTTGCCTTTCTTCTCGACCATCTGGCTGCCAGCTAACTTGATCGCGACATGCTTCACACGAGACCAGTCGAACGTGCCGTCATCCGTCAGTTCAACCGTTTTCCATTGCCAAGAGGTTGTTACACCAGTGATGGGATAGACCGCCCGGACGGCCCAATCGCTTCCAATGAATTCGATCTGAAACTGGTCTGCGAAACTCTCTGCCGGGTCACCCCGAACGCGGAACCGAAATTGCTCAAACTCCCTCAAATCGCGCAGCGGCCAGGTTGAGGTGTATGAATGGCCAAACTCTTCCCAATAGCCTCCTTCGGCTTCTGGCGATGACAGGTCGTAGGCCAGACTCAAAGAGCAGCTAAAAGTCTGCGAGCAACTGATAGAATCAGTGATGATCGCTCCACTGTATTCCCAGCGGCCTTGAGCGCCAAAGAAGTTGTTGGGGCTGCGCGGTTGATCGTAGGCAACCGGCGCAACCTGTACTCGATCATCAAAGTCATCCAGGATGACCGTGTTGACAAGCCCAACGGCAAACGATGCGGTTTTAACAAGTCCCCCAGCAAAAACGCGGACGGTGCAAGTTCCTGCCGGTAGCTGACCGACGTCAACCGTAAAACTCCACGGCAGTGGGTATAGCGCAATACAGGTAACGGGAAGCTCCGTATCGATCTCAATTGTGTGATCAACAACTCGGTGTGATCGATACTCCAGACCACACCCGGTCGTCCAAATCCCTGAGACTGTGATCTGGACTGCGTCGTTGATCGTTGGTCTGAACGGGTAAACCGTTATCTGGACACTGCCACCCCATTGCCCGGTAGCCATATCAACGCTTGCACCCCCGGTGCCAAGCGGTGGAATCAGGGCAAGAGCAATGACAAAACAAAGGCAAGCCAGTACGTTCCAATACGACCTTGGGCGAGGAATCATTTGGCCTCCAATGGTTCAGATAATTCCCCTGGCCCGGTTTCAGACAGCATAGGGCGAAATGCTCCAGGCATATATGTAGCATTTTGAAGCGTACCACTGAATACCATCGGCAGGTACAAACGACATGAAACCCTATTCAGCAGATTTCTGAAATAAGGAGGCAAGGTGTCCCAGGGATTGCCCATACCATTCATATCTGAGGTAAAGTAGAACCAATTGACGAATCTCATAAAATCGTACCCCCTGCACATTAACAAAGTCTTATAAAGTCGTGCCGGTTGAGCACAAAGCGATACCGGAGTACACTTGACCTCAGAGATCAGGAGGTCAAGATGGCGTACACGTATGGGGAAACCACACTCCAGCAACGGCTGGAAATCGTCGAACGCGCTCAAGCAGGCGAATCAGATGCCGCGATTGCCCAAGCACTCTCGTTTTCCAGATGGACGGTGCGCAAGTGGCGACGGAAAGAGCGCGACCAAGGTCGTGCCGGACTGACCCCGTCACGTGGGCGTCCGGCGACCGGAGCACTGGGCACTGTCTCGACAGAGATAAGTGAAGCCATTCGTGCGATGCGGCAGGTTCATCCGGGCTGGGGGCCGGAAACGATCCGTACCGAATTGACCCAAGATGACCGGTTCAAAGGTCAGAAAATCCCCAGTCGTCCGCGCATTGCCGCGTTTCTCAAGCAAGAAGGTTTGACACGCCGTTACGAACGTCACAGTGAATTGACGCAGCCCCCACCGACAACAGCGACTGTCGCTCACGAGGAATGGCAACTGGACGCGCAAGGTGTGGTCGAAGTGGCTGGCATTGGTTTGGTCTGTCTGATCAATATAGGCGACTTGGTCAGCCGGGTCAAAGTGGGCGGTCAGGTGTGTGCACAGTGCCGCAAACCAAGCACGCCTGACTATCAACTGGCCTGCCGGCTCGCCTTCTTGCGCTACGGTTTGCCCCAGCGGATCAGCCTGGACCACGACAGCGCGTTTTTCGACAATAAAAGCGCATCGCCCTTCCCATCCTTGTTCCATCTATGGTTGATCGCGCTGAACATCGACGTGCGGTTTATCACCCTTCCTCCACCGCAAGAACACGCCGTCATCGAGCGCAGTCATCAAGTGGTCTACCAACAGGCGCTGCAGGGACAGACCTATCTTGATGAGGCCGCCTGTCAACGGGGCGTCGACCTGCGTCTGGACTTTCTCAACCAGGTTTACCCATCGCGCAGCCTGGGGGGACAAGCACCGTTGCAGGCAGACCCACAAGCCAGGCACTCTGGACGCGATTACCATCCTGATCAGGAACTCGATATGCTCTCAATGGAGCGTGTCCATACCTATCTGGCCCAACAGCGGTGGTTTCGCCTGACCAGCGAACAGGGGCAGTTTTCCCTCGGCGCACAGCGCTATGGCATAGGTCGAGCCTATGCGGGGCAGACCATCGAGATCACCTTCGACCCAGCGACCGAATGCCTGCACTGTGTGCCTGAACGCGGTGATGCGCTGTCGCCGATGCCATTCCTGGGACTGTCACCACATACATTGTCCGGTGGGTGGCCGCCCTGGCATCAATTGCCCAACTATCAACACCGGCTCCCTTTTGATGCTCAGACCTGGCGCGACATCAGGCTTCAACAGACTGTGGCCGGTATGGGTTTATGAGACATTGTTAACGAACACGGGGTACGATTTTACGAGATTCAACAACTGGTTACACTTTTTCGTAACCACTCCGTAACCAGTTACAACTGATCCAACCCTCATTAACCCCAGAATGGCCGCGAATTATCCACCGCGGATGATACTGTTGGCGAACTCGATTTCACGCAAAACATGCCGTTGAATTAGCGGAGATAGGCGACCTGCGCCTGCCATCCGAGCAAGAAACGTGATTCGGAGCAGCTCTTTCCCCCCTGGAAGTAGTTCGCCAACAGTATCGCGGATAACGGGAGTACCGGGCGCAATTTTTGTCTACCAGATCGCACTGTTGTATCACTTTGAGAATGGTCTCGACTTACGAGTTGGCTTGAAGCCTTTTCTCAAAGCAGCATGAAAATATACAAACAATTATGTCCAAGTCTCGTCTAGATAGGTTAAGATCGGAAGAGCACACGTCTGAACTCCAGTCACCGCTC
>CAYRXM010000023.1:0-40988 GCA_964428175.1 uncultured Anaerolineae bacterium | reverse complement strand
GATGGAATCTCGTGACTGGAGTTCAGACGTGTGCTCTTCCGATCTCGACCAGCAGCGCCAGCAGCGCGCTCAACCAGCCCAGGCCGAGCACGATCAGTGCGCCCGGCCCAAAGAGCCACTGCCCGCCGTAGGCCAGCAGCGCACTTGCCCCGGCGATCAAGGCCAGCGCAAACGGCCCGCCGATCAACGTCGTGGCGATCAAGCGCCCGTTCAGCCAGCGCCCTCGCCACCCGCCGACCAGCACGACGATCCAGCTCATTCCGGCGAGCGCGACCAGCCCCCACATCCAGCGCGTCGCCAGGTCCTGAAAAGCCGCCCGGCGCGCGGCCCGTGCTGCGTCGACCGCCTCGAACTGTTGGCGGATCGCGATGGGCATAGCGCGGGGCTTTTCAATGATCCCGGCATAGCGCGGTGTCGCCGCAACGCCGCGCAGCGAGCGGATGACCGCCGTCTGGTCGTCCACAGCCTGAAGCGGCGCGGATAAGGCCGCATCGCGGGCGGCGAGGGCCAGCACGGCTGCCGTGTCGTGGCCCTGCGCGTCGCGCACATGCACCGACACCGCCGCCGTTTCGCCGGGCCGGTAAACCGCGCGCCCGGCCTGCGCCGAGACGTCCAGCGCGCCGGGCGGCAGCACAGACACCGCGCGCGCGTCGGCGACCAGGCCGTTGTCCAGCGTATAGCCGCGCAGCACGAGATCGCCCGTCCAGGCCGGATCGATGCGCACGGAGAACCTGACGGTAGTTGGGGCCGAAAAAGTGGCAACCAGCTGACCGTTCCAGATCAGATCGAGGTAGACGTTCCCAACCGGGAACGAGGCCACCAGATCGGCGTGTATCGTCTCGCCGGGATGATAGGTGAGCCGGTCGGGGCGCAGCAAAAATCCGCGCCCGCCGGCCTCGACCGGCAGGCGCAAGGTCGCCTGGCCCGAATGTCCCTGCTCGTCCTGCGCGACGATCTCGATCTCGACAAACCTGCCGGGCTGTGGCGTATCACGCCGCTCAAGCGGTGTGATACGCCACTCGGCGCGGCCCTGCGCGTCCGTTTTCAGACTGATTGGACCGTCCGGCGTGGTCAGGTCGAGGGTGCATTGGGCGGGTGTGCCGTCAGGGTAGCGGGCCTCCAGATAGACAATGTTCTCGATCCCCGGCTCCAGCGTGTCGCTTTCCGGCATCGCCGAGAGCAAAATCGCCTGCCGGGCTAACCCAACCGTCACCGACTGCTGCGCCGTGCGGTCGTCGAGCGTCCGGGCCGAGGCGTCCGGCATAGTCGCCTGAACGGAAACAACGCGCTCGACGCGCATGACCGGATCGTCCAGCGCCGCGACCACGCGATAGTCTCCCTTGTTGACTGCCGGCTCCAGCGCGCAGCTGGCGAGGGCCAGCCCATCGTCCGAGGTGGCCGCCTGGGTCGAGCAGATGCGGTTGTCGCGGGCGTCGTAGACGTCAAAGCGGACGGGCAGATCGGGCATGGCGCGGCCGGAGGCAGCGACGGCGGCGCGCAGCAGCGCGTGGATGGTTTGACCGGGGGCATAGGTTGCCCGGTCGGTGATCAGATCGAGGGTCAGGGCTTGTTCCACGCGCACCGGGCAGGCGGCGTGCTGCTCGCCGATCCAACTGGTCACGTCGAATTCAAGCGTGTAATGGCCCGAGGCGTCTGCGGGAACGTCCAGTTGGATGGGGACGATGCCCTGATCGTCCGTGATGCACGGGGCTGTCGGGCCGGTCACCGTCTGCCCCGGCAAGGTCATCGACACGCGCACCTGGGCGCCCGAGACCGGCGCGCCGCTGTCGGGGTCATAGACGATGACGCGCGCCGAGGCCATGGCGCCGGGCGATAACACTTCGGGACACAAGATGAGCGTCTCCTGCCGGTCGGGCGGTTCGGGCGTGTAGGCCGGGTAGGCCGGGTTGGGCAGCGCCGAGGTCTCGCGCCAGGGCCACATCAGCCAGACCACCCCGGCCAGGATGAGCAGTTGCAGGTAGATGAAACGCCCTTTCCAGAGAAAATTCAGGATGGTCTTGGGAATGTTTGAGCGGGGTAAAGGATTCATCGTTCGAAATAGCCCTGCCGGTAGATCGGCACAACCTCCCAACGGTCGATTTCGGCGCACAGGCGCACGTCGGCCGCATAGCCCAGGCTGCTCAAGTATTGCCCTGATTCGGCGTCGAGGAACACGGCCAGGCTGTCGGCCTCGTCGATGGAGGGCAGCGCGTCGATGGGCTGCGCGCCCAACGCCGCCAGCCGGTGCGCGAGCAGCATCTGCCCGAACGTGTCCTCGTCGCGGGCCTGGTCGTGCAGCCCGGCGGCGACCAGGGTCACATCGACCTGATGAGCCTGGGCCAGATCGAACGCGACGCGGGCGAGAGCGGCAGCGTTGGCCGGTGCGCCGATCAGGATCGCGGCGGCGCGATGTGCCGCCGCGGCGTCGATGCAGCGCGTGCCATTGGTGGTGGTGAACACGATTGTCTTGCCGGCGATCTCGTCTCGCCCGGCCAGCAGTTCAACTGGCGAGTTGCCAAAGTGAAAGCCTGCGACCTTGATCCCCCCGCGCTCCCCGGCGATGCGGCAATTCGGGTCATCGGAAAAAGCCAGCGCCTCTGCGACGGTCAGCACGGTTTTGACCCGCGCGGCCCCGGCCGCCAGGGCGGCGCAGATGGTGGTGCTGGCGCGCAGCGCGTCAATGATCACCGTCACGTCGCCGCGAGCGGCAGCGCGGCGCGCGCCGGGTTCACCCAGTTCGGTATAGATACGCAAAATTCCGCCTTGCAAAATAAAGAGTAGGAAGGAAACAAGGAATAAGGATCATGCATCAGGTTAGCCGGCGATTACTTTGACCCACACCCGGCGCTTGCGCGGGCCGTCGAACTCGGCGAAATAGAGGCCCTGCCAGGTGCCCAGCCGCAGCCGCCTGCCGACCACGGGCACGGTGTGCGACACGCCCAGCAGGCTGGATTTGACGTGCGCCGCCGAGTTGCCCTCGCTGTGTTCGTAGCCATCGCGCCAGGGCACCAGCCTGTCCAGCGTGCGGATCAGGTCGGATTGGACGGTGGGATCGGCGTTTTCGTTGATGGTCAGCCCGGCGGTGGTGTGCGGCACCCAGACCAGGCACTGGCCTTCCTTGATCCCGCTCTGCGCGACCAGGTGCTGCACCCGCGCGGTGATGTCGATCAGGCAGGTGTGGGTTGGCGTATCAAGCTCGAATTGTTCAAACATAAATAGCCTCAGAACTGTGTTTTGCAATCTTGATCGTACTGAAAAATGTGATTGACCACCGACCGCTGACCGCCGAATGTCGTTGTCTGTCGGCAGGCGACGGTCGGCGGTTAGCGGTCAGCCTGGCGCGCCGATGCGGGTAATTTTCTCGCGCCCGGCGGCGACCGCGCGGGTGGCATTAACGGTGTCGATGACCAGGCCGGACTGCTCGACGATCCAATCATAGTCGTAGACGCTGTGCCCGGCGACGACCACCACGGCGTCTTGTTTGCCCAGCAGGTCGGCGTTCAGGGCTTGCGAGGTCAGCTCGACCTTGTGCCGGTGAAACACGTCGCCGCCAACGTGATAGTGGGGCACGTAGGGGTCGTTGTAACTCACCTGCGCCCCGGCGCCGAGCAGCAGCTCGATCAGCCGCTCGGCCGGCGAGTTGCGTGCGTCGTCGATGTCGCGTTTGAAGGCCACGCCCAGAACCAGCACTTGCGCCCCGTTCAGCGGCCTGCCCCGCGCACTGAGCGCCTGCCCGATTCGCTCGACAACGTGGTAGGGCATCGACTGATTGACCTCGGCGGCCAGCTCGATGAATTTGGTGTAAAAGTCAAACTCGCGCGCCTTCCAGGACAGATAGTAAGGATCGACGGGGATGCAGTGCCCGCCGACGCCCGGACCGGGATAAAAGGGCATATAACCGAACGGCTTGGTCGAAGCGGCGTCGATGACTTCCCAAAAGTCAATGCCCATACGCTCGGACAGCAGGGCCAGTTCGTTGACCAGGGCAATGTTGACGCTGCGGAAAATGTTTTCCAGCAGCTTGGTCATCTCGGCGGCGCGCGGCGAGGAGACGATGCAGACCCGGGGCGTCATTTTTTCCAACAAGGCGGCAGCCAGCCGGGCGCAGGTCGGGGTCAACCCGCCGACCACCTTGGGCGTGTTTTCGACGGTAAAGGTGCGGTTGCCGGGATCGATCCGTTCCGGCGAAAAGGCCAGGCAAAAATCCTCACCGGCCTTGAGGCCGGTCGCTTCCAGGATCGGCTGCACCACCTCTTCGGTGGTGCCGGGGTAGGTGGTGCTCTGCAAGACGATGAGCTGCCCGGCGCGCAGCCGTGGGGCGATGCTCTGCGCGGCGCTTTCGACAAAGACCAGGTCGGGTGCTTTCATCGCATCAAAAGGGGTGGGCACGCAGATGAACACCACATCGACGCCGCGCACCTGCTCGTAATCGGCGGTGGGATGAAAGCGGCCCTCGGCCAATGGCGCGGCGACCAGTGCATCCGGCACGTCAGGGATATAGCTCTTGCCCCGGCTCAACGCGTCGATTTTGCGCTCGTCTACATCGAGGCCAATCGTGTCATAGCCGCAGCGGGCAAAGCCCGTCGCCAGGGGCAGGCCCACGTAGCCCAGGCCGATGACGCATACACGCGCGGTGCCGTCTGCAATTTTGGTTTCGAGTTGTTCACATGCTGGACATATCATTTTTTCTCCCTGGCGCATCGCCGTGCGCGCTGATTTGTTTTTACCTGTGCGCGCAGAGTATAACGGAAAACGCAAGGCAAGTCAAAAACGCCGGCGATTGCGGCGTGGACAACGGGTGGCCTTTGGTTCTGGGGAAAACGCGGATTGACAGAGAACTGGTTTCGGTATAATATATAAATGACCATTTATTAAATTGGCATTTATGCATTGGGGGCAGCCTGGGGAGGCTGAATGGAAGAGCGCGAGACGAGCAAAGAGGCATACGAACTGCGCGTGTACTTGCGCACGATCGGTGATATGGTGCGCCTGCAAATTCTGCGGCTTTTGGCGCGCGCGCCCGAAATAACGGTGTTGGAACTGGTCGCCGCGCTGCGCGTCAGCCAGCCGCTCATTTCGTGGCATCTGAGTGTGCTGCGGCGCGGTGGGCTGGTGTCGCTGCGCCGGGATGGGCGGTTGGTCTATTATTCGCTCAATCGCCCGGCAATCGAGACATTTCAAGAGCGGTTTATCAAGTGGATCGATCAAAATTCAGGAGAAGGTACAAATGAATAGCAATTCAAACGAGTCGGTGAGCAGTCTTAAAGAGCGCCCCAAAAAGTCACTGAATGATCTGGCGCATGACCTCGCCACGACGGTGTTGACGCCATCGGCGCGCTGGCTGGACAAGATCGGTGTATCGGCGAACGCGGTGACGGCGTTTGCGCTGATCTTGAATGCGCTGGGCGGCACGGTGCTGGCGCTGGGGCGGTTTCAGTTGGGGGCGCTGCTGGTGGCCGTGGGCGGCGTGCTCGATGGGCTGGACGGCCTGCTGGCCCGCGTGTCACAGAAAACGTCGCCGTTTGGCGCGTTTCTGGATTCGGTGCTGGACCGCTGGTCGGAGGTGCTGGCTTTTCTGGGGCTGTTGATCTGGTACGCACGCGCGGGCAGCGTACTCGAGATCATTTTGATCTACCTCGCACTTGCATCTTCGCTGCTGGTCAGCTATACTAGGGCGCGCGCCGAAGGGGTGGGCGCACAGTGCAAGGGCGGCGCGTTTACCCGCCTGGAGCGGGTGATCGTGTTCGTCGCCGGGCTGGTTTTTAACCAGATGACCATTGCACTGTGGATTTTGGCCGTTTTGGCGATGTTTACGGCGGCGCAGCGCATCTATTTGACCTGGAAGTATATCAAGGAAAATCCAATTGTTTGATGAGGTGATCTGAATGAACCCGATTGCGTTTCAAATTGGCCCGCTTGCCATTCGCTGGTATGGGATTTTGATCGTCGGCGGCATCGTCGCTGCGGCATACCTGGCGACGTGGCTGGCCCGTATGTGGGGCGAAGACCCCCAATTTGTCTGGGACGCGCTGACCTGGTGCGTGATTTTGGGTGTGGTCGGCGCGCGGCTGTACCACATCCTCACGCCGACGCCGAGCATGGGGGTGGATCAGTGGTATTATTTTCGCCACCCGGCCAAGATTTTCGCCACCTGGGAGGGCGGACTGGGCATCTATGGCGCGGTGGCCGGCGGCGTGCTGGGGTTGTACATCACTGCGCGGCGGGCCAAAAAGAACATGCTGCGCTGGATGGACATTATCACGCCGGGGGTGATTCTGGCCCAGGCGATTGGCCGCTGGGGAAACTGGATTAACCAGGAGCTGTATGGCAAGCCGACCAACCTGCCGTGGGCGATTTTCATCGATCCGATGTACCGCCTGCCCGGCTATGCCGAGTTTGAGCGTTTTCATCCCACGTTTTTGTACGAGTCACTGTGGAATGTGGCGACCTGCGCTGCGCTGGTTTACCTGACCTGGCGTTTTCGCCACAAACTGGCGACGGGGATCATCTCGGCGCTGTATTTCATTTCGTATTCGACGATCCGCTTTTTGCTCGAATTTATCCGCCTGGACAGCCCGGCCGTCGGCACGCTGGCGGTTGCCCAGATCGTGGCCCTGGTGGTCATTGCCGCGTCGATTGGTTTCATCGTCTGGCGGGTCAAAAAGGGGCCAGAGCCGGCGATCGAAGCGGCGCCGGCGGTTGAGGAGTCGCCGGCGGGCGGCTAATCTTTGCGCCGGCAGACAACCGGCAGAGCAAACGCCCCAGGCGCATCCTGGGGCGTTTTTCGGTGTGCCGTGCTCGATTCCAATGAAGAAAAGGGATACGGATGGATGCGGGCTGGCATTCCGTTTCTCTGACTATTTTCAGTGAAATCATGATTGAAATCACACCTACGCTTTTCATCGATGAATCCGAAATCGAATTGAGCTTTGTCCAGGCCGGTGGGCCGGGCGGGCAAAACGTGAACAAGGTGGCCACGGCGGTGCGGCTCAGTTTTGACGTGGCCCGCTCGCCGTCGCTGCCCGACGAGGTGCGCGAGCGGCTGATGCGCATCGCCGGCAAGCGTGTCAACCAGGAGGGCATGCTGGTGATCCATGCGCGGGCGCAGCGCACGCAGGAGCGTAACCGCCAGGAGGCCATCGACCGGCTGGTGGCGCTGATCCAGGAGGCGACCCGGCAGCCCCGGCTGCGCCGCCCAACCCGGCCGTCGGCGGAAGCCCGGCGCAAGCGGCTGGAAAACAAGCGCCAGCGCAGCGAGGCCAAGCGTGCCCGCCGCCGGCCGTCGGGGGATGAACTGTGAACCATTGGCCGATGTGCGAATGATTGTTTTGTAGGGACACAGCTTGCTGCGCCTCTACCAGATTAGAGTTTATCGGAAATAAAGCCTGACCCCAAAAACAGACAGGATTGACAAGATTTACAGGATAAAAATGATTCATCCTGCAAATCCTGTCCAAGATTATTCCCGATAATGTCTACTGGAAAGGATTTTGAATGTCGATCCGCCAGGAATACCGCTATTTTGACGTGTACCCGCGCATCGTGCGCGCCGGGCAAACGACCCGGATCACGATCAGGCCATTGTTCGACCACGTGCGCCCGGTCGAGGGGCAGGCCTATACCGTGTCCATTCAGCCCGTCGAAGGGGTCGCCGGGCAGACCGTCTGGAGGCTGCCGCCCGCGCTGCCTTTTGAACTGGATGACGGCGCGCTGACCTTGGATTACGCTTTCGAGCGCGAGCAGGAATATGTGCTGTTGATCTCGACCGACGACAAGGTTCAGCCCCGGCTGCTGAGCGAGTTTCACCTCTATGCGCTGGAGGATGATTTGTTCGCCCGCCGGCCGTTCAAGGGCGATGTTCATATGCACAGCGCTTACTCGGACGGACGCGAGTCGCCGGCTTTTGTGGCCGGAGCCTGCCGCCGCACCGGCCTCGACTTTATCGCCGTCACCGATCACCGCCGCTATGCGCCCTCGCTGGAAGCGATCCGTGCGTTCGAAGGCGTGGACCTTGATCTGCGCATCTATCCCGGCGAAGAGGTTCATCCGCCCGAAAACCCGGTGCATATCATCAATTTCGGCGGCAGTTTCAGCGTCAACGATTTGTTTGAAACGGAGGCCTATCGCGCCGGGGTCAAACAGATCGAGGAAGGGCTGAGCGACCTGCCGCCCGGCCTCGATCCTTACCCCTATGCCTCGTGCGTGTGGTGTTTCGACCAGATTCGCGCCGGCGGCGGGTTGGCCGTTTTCTGCCACCCTTATTGGGTTTCGCGCCATCGCAACGACGTGCCGATCGACCTGATCGATCTCCTTTTTGAGCGCCAGCCCTACGACGCGCTGGAACTGATCGGCGGCTATTGGCTGCACGAGGTCGAGTCGAATACGGTGCAGGTGGCGCGCTATCACGAGGAACGCGCCAAAGGAAAGCAGATTCCGGTGGTGGGGGTCAGCGACGCGCACGGCTGCGAGCGCGGCCTGCTGGGCTGGTATTACACGGTGGTGTTTTCTCCAACCGACGATTTGCCCGATTTGATTTCAAACATCAAGTCGTTGTACTCTGTGGCCGTCGAAGTGCTGCCCGGCGACCCGGCGCGTGCGTTCGGGCCGTTCCGGCTGGTCAGGTATGCCCAGTTTTTGCTGCGCGAGGTTTTCCCGCAGCACGACGAACTATGCACCGAAGAGGGCCGGCTGATGCTGGCCTATGTGGCGGGCAGCCCGCACGCCGCGTCGATGCTGCATCTGCTGCACGGGCGCACCCGGATGCTCTATGATCACCTGTGGGGCGTGCAGTGACCCTGACCGCGGTCGTGCTGATCTTGATCTCGGCATGTACGCACGTCGGCTGGAATCTGGTCGGCAAGCGCAACCATCCTTCGGCGGCATTCTTTGTCCTTGCCAGCGGGTTGGGTCTGCTCTGGCTTGCGCCGTCGCTGCTGTTGTTCGGGCGCGCGCTGCCGCACTTTCCGCTCCAGGTGTGGGGCTGGCTGATCGCCACCGGCTTTTTCCAGGCGCTTTATTATGGCGCGTTGGCCGGGGCCTATCGCACCGGCGATATGTCGATCGCTTACCCGCTGGCCCGCTCGACGCCGGTGGTGCTGGTGACGGTTTTTAACCTGCTGCTGGGGCGCAGCGGTCAGGTCGGTGTGCTGGCCCTGGGCGGCATCCTGTTGATCGTGCTGGGTGGGCTGCTGCTGCCGCTGCGACGACTGTCCGACGTAAACCGCACAACTTACCTCCAGCCCTCGACGCTGCTGGCGCTGCTGGCGGCGCTGGGCACGACCGGCTATTCGTTGATCGACGATCACGCGCTGCGGGTGCTGCGCGCCGCGCCCGGCTTGCCCGTCGATGGCGCGGCGGCGACGGTGTTGTTTGCCTTTTGGGAGGCGGTCACTTCTTGTCTGTGGCTGGCGCTGTTTGTGCTGGCCTCTGCGCGGGGCCGCGCCGACCTGGGCCGGGCCTGGCAGACACAAAGACGCCCGGCGGCGCTGGCCGGTTTCGGCATCTATTTCACCTATACGCTGGTGCTGGTGGCGATGGGTTTTGTGCGCAATGTGAGCTATGTCGTCGCGTTCCGGCAGTTGAGCATCCCGCTGGGCGCGCTGGTGGGCGTGTGGGTGCTCCAAGAACCCAAATACACGCTCAAGTGGGCCGGTGTGGGGATCATGTTTGCCGGGCTGGTGCTGGTGGGTCTGGGGTGACTTGCCAAACGGGCCAGGATGTGATTTAATAAGGCTAAACGGACGAATCGAAGGAGATTCAGAGCATAGGCAAACTTGCAGACGACGTTTGATTGGGTCGGGCCGCGCGGCGGCTCGATGATCGCTTGTCTGCAAGTTTGTCGTTTATGCCGAGGAGTACGTATGGCTGAAGAACAGATCGTATTTCAGCGTCCTGAATCGCTGACTGGCGAACAAACCCATTATTGTCCCGGCTGTATTCACGGGGTGGTGCATCGCGTGGTGGCCGAGGTAATGGACGAGCTGGGCATTCGCGGCAAGACGATCGGCATCGCGCCGGTGGGCTGCTCGGTGCTGGCCTACAATTATTTCAACTGCGACTTTGCCGAGGCGGCTCATGGGCGCGCCCCGGCGATGGCCACCGGCATCAAGCGGGTGCTGCCTGACCGGGTGGTGTTCACCTATCAAGGCGACGGCGACCTGGCTTCGATCGGCGCGGCAGAGGTGGTGCATGCGGCGGCGCGCGGCGAAAACATTACCACCTTTTTCATCAACAACGCCGTCTATGGTATGACCGGCGGGCAAATGGCCCCAACGACGCTGCCGGGGATGGTCACCTCCTCGTCGCCGCACGGGCGTGATGTGGAGACGATGGGCCATCCACTGCGGGTGTGCGAGCTGTTGTCGCAGATCGATGGGGCGTCTTATATCGTGCGGCGCACGGCGATCAACCCGCGTGAGGTGCGCCGGCTCAAGGAGGCGGTGCGCAATGCCTTTCGCGTGCAGATGGCTGGGATGGGTTTTTCGCTGATCGAAGTTATCTCCAACTGCCCCACCAACTGGGGCATCGCGCCGCTCGACTCGCTCAAATTTGTCGAAGAGAAAATGTTGGCCTATTATCCGCTCGGCGATTACAAGGTGCGTCCCGAAGTGCAGGATATGTTGAACAGCGCCCAAAGGAGGAGGTAATGCACGAGGAAATCATCTTTTCCGGGTTTGGCGGACAGGGTGCGCTCTTTTCGGGGCAGTTGGTGACCTATGCCGGGATGGATGCCGGCTGGAATGTGACCTGGATTCCTTCCTACGGCCCCGAAATGCGCGGCGGCACGGCTCACTGCACGGTGATCATCTCGGATCAGCCGGTCGGCTCGCCGATCATCCGCAGCCCGACCATTGCCGTGGTGCTCAACCCGCTGTCGATGGACAAGTACGAACCGTTGCTCAAGCCGGGCGGGCTGTTGGTGGTCAACTCGACGCTGGTGCCGCGCCGGGCCGAGCGAACCGACATCGAGACCTGCTACATTCCCGCCAACGACCTGGCCCTCGACTGGGGCAACGTCAAGATGGCCAATGTCGTGCTGGTGGGGGCAATGCTGGCCCGGCGGCCCGTCGTCTCGCTGGAGGCGGTGGAAAAGGTGCTCGACGAGCACCTGGAAGGGGCCAAACGCCGCTTTGTCGAGCCGAACAAGCACGCCCTGCGCACCGGCGCGGAATACGCGCTCAAGGACGTAGCGGTTCGGGCGTGAGGAGCCGACTGCTGTTGATGGCTTGCAAGGGGGGAAAAATGGAGGCTGAGACCAAACGTGCATTGATCCTGTCCGGCGGCGGCGGGCGCGGCGCTTATCACTGCGGCGTGTTCGAATACCTGGAGACGATCGGCTGGCGGCCCGACATTCTGGTCGGCACCTCGATTGGGGCGATCAACGCGGCGGCAATCGCCTCCGGGCATGGGGCCGAATCGCTCAAGGGGCTGTGGCGCGGCCTGACCACCAGCAAGGTGCAGAAATTTCGCGATGACTTGCTCAACTTTTTCAACTGGCGTTACCTGCTCGACAACTCACCCTGGCGGCAGAGTATGGCCAGGGCCAACTGGTTTGATTTCGAACGCATCAACGGCGACGACGCGCCCGCGCTGGCCATCACTGCCACCGACATTTACAGCGGGCGGCTGACTGTGTTCTGCAACCGCGACCTGGAGCCAAGCTCGTCGGGCGTGCCCAGGGCCAAGCGCATCTGCCACGTGCCGCTGGCGATGGATCACATCATTGCCAGTTGCAGCATCCCCGTCGTTTATCCCTGGACGCGCGTCGAGGATCAGAGCAGCTTTTTCTGGGATGGCGCGGTCGTCTCCAACACGCCGCTGGCTACCGCTCTGCGCGCCGGCGCGACCGAGATCGTTGTCGTCTTGCTCTCGCCGTGGGGCGACGATGAAAACATCGCCCTGGCGGCCGACACCGAGCCGCCCAAGTTGTGGGAGATGCCCGGTCTGGCCCTCGACTGGGCGCTGCTGGCTTCCTTCCGCTCCGACCTCAAGCTGCTCGATGCGGTGAATGACTTTGTCGCTGCTTTTGACCTGCTCGATGGTTCGCAGCGTGCCCGGCTGGCCGAAATGCTTTATCCCAATTTAGACGCCGATGAACGCGCCAAAAAGCTCTTCAAATTCGACGACTGGCGGCGGGTGGACATGCCGTGGATCGTCGCGCCAAAGCAGCTCATGCCGATCGGCCAGATTATCAAGTACGACCGCGAAACGCACGAGGCGATGTTTGAGCAGGGCCGCAGCGATGCGGCGCGCACGCTCAGAAAGATGACCGCATAGGCCTTTGGGCGATACGGTCAATAAAACAAAAACCGGGGATTTGCACAATCCCCGGTTTTTTGTGTGATTGTCTCGGTCAGTTTTCGCCCTCGATTTCTGTCAGGCCAGCCACTCTTCAAGCGGGTATGGTGCGAGAAGGTGCGGGACAATCGCCCGTGTGTCCAACTCGAGCTGCGCCGCGGCCTGTGCAACATCGGCGCGCAGCCGGTCGAGACTGACGCGCCGGAACGGGGGAAAGCCCTGCCAGGGCGGGGCGAACGTTGGGCGTAGCGGCCTGGACAGGGGCCGCCACATATCGTCCCAGTGGGTGAGCAGCACCGCGCGCGGCCGCACGCGCCGGAACAGCGCGCTGAAATAGGCCGCGTCGTGATGCGGGTAGGCCAACAGCAGGTCGGCTTGAGGCGCATCGCCGGGGCGCGTGCCGGGGTCGGTGAGCAGGCGATGCTCGTCCGCCTCGATCAACAGGCTGTGGGCGGCATCCATCTGGTAATCGACGGCGCGTAGCGGCGCGCGCAGCCCGGGTTTGAGCGGTTTAGGGCCGAATCCGGGCACCGGCATGTGCTCGGACGGGAAAACCTGTACCGCAAACGGCCCCAGGTCGAGCCGGTCGCCCACATCGAGCGGCACAATTTGGGCCGGCGGCAGGCCGTGCAGGGCGGCGATCCGGCAGACATTGGTCGAGCCATGGATCGCCGCGCCGGTGCGGCGGGCGATTTCCGGCGCGTCGAGCAGGTGATCGACGTGTGCGTGGGTGATCAGAATGGCGTCGGCGCGGGGGAGGTGGGTTTCGAGCAGTGCGCGGTCGGGCCGCGGACGGCCCACCCACTGCTGCCAGAACGAAATGCGGGTCAGGTAGGGATCGACGAGCAGGGTGTAATCGCCGGCGGTCAGCTCGAACCCGGCAACGCCCAGCCAGCGCAAGATCGCGCTCACGCCGACGGCTCCGAGGTCGGCAGGCGGGGCGCTTGCACCTCGCCGGGACGGCCCAGCCGGGCCAGCAGCGCGGCGCGCAGGGCCAGGTGCTCGCTCCACGGGTATTCGACGCTGCCGAAACACATCGACTGTTCGTGAGATTTGCCGCAGGTGACGACAATGTCGCCTGCTTGAGCCAGATTGACCGCCAGCTGGATCGCCGCCGGGCGGTCGGGCACGCGGTAAAAGCGGCGGCTGGGGCCGTCACCTTCGCCCGCCCCTTCAGCCTGACAGCCTGCTGCGATCTGGGCAATGATTGCGTCCAAATCCTCGCTGCGCGGGTCTTCGGCGGTGAGGATGGCAATGTCGGCCAATCGCCCGGCGACGCGGCCCATCATCTCGCGCTTGTACACGTCGCGCAGCCCGGCGGAGCCGAAAACGACGATCAGCTGGCCGGCGGTCTGCGGGCGCAGTGACTCGAGTGCACGCTGGAGCGCGTTGGGCGTGTGCGCAAAGTCGACGATGGCAGTGAAATTCTGGCCCTCGTCAACCCGCTCCATCCGCCCGACCACGCCTTTCATCGCCGCAACGCCGCGCTGGATCGCCTCGACCGATACGTCGAGGGCCAGGGCGGCCGATACGGCGGCGAGAATGTTATAGATGTTATAACTTTCCAGCAGCGGGCTGCGGATGTCAAACGTGCCGCGCGGTCCGTGGACGGTCAAGACCCGCGCGCCGTCGACGATGGCCAGGTCACTCGCCCAGACATCGGCGGGATTTTGCAGCCCATAAACAACCTGCACATCGGCCTCGATCGGCTTCAAGTGGGGGTAGGAGGCATCGTCAGCGTTGAGTACGGCCACCTTGGGCACGCCGGGCTTGCGCGCTGATGTGCTGAGCATCCTGAATAATCGTGCTTTGTCAGCGCAGTACTGCTCCCACGAGCCGTGATAGTCGAGGTGCTCGTGGGTGATGTTGGTGACGACGGCCACGTCGAATTCGGCGGCGGTGACGCGATGCTGGGCCAGGCCGTGCGAGGTGGCTTCGAGGATGGCGACCTCGGCGCCGGCGTCGCGCATCTGGGCCAGCAGGGCCTGGATTTCGAGCGCGCCAGGGGTGGTGACGTGCAGTCCGACGTCCTGGTAGTGGTCGCCGATAAGGGCGTTGACGGTGCTGACCATGCCCGTGCGCTTGCCGGCGGCGGCCCAGATCGATTGCAGCAGGTTGACGGTGGTTGTTTTGCCGTCGGTGCCGGTGACGCCGACTATGGTCATCGACCGGCCAGGGTGTCCGTGCCAGGCGGCGGCGCAGCGGGCCAGCGCTTCGCGGCTGTCTGTCACCCGGATGTAGGCGGGCGTTGAACCATCCCGGAAGCTCCAAACTTCCGGGATGGTCTGTTGGCCCACCACTGCCGCTGCGCCATTTTTTATGGCGCTGTCGATGTAGCGGTGCCCGTCGGTGTCTTTGCCCACGCAGGCGAAAAAGAGGCCGCCCGGGCCGACCTGGCGCGAGTCAAAGTGCAGGCCGCTGATGGCAACATCAGCGCTGCCGGTCAGGACATAGTCGTCGAGTTCGTCGAGCAGGGTTTTCAGTTCCATCGAGGTCTCCGTAAATCAGTGTAAATCAGCGGGAATCAGTGTCCCGGTTTCCTGGCCGTTTCCAGGTTTCAGTAGACTCGCTCATTATACCTCAAGATGGGATGAGGTAAAAAACGGGTAACTGCTCAGGCAAACAGGTCGAGCGTCGGTCGAGTAAGGCTTTAGCAAAGCTAAAGCCTGTATCGAGACCACGCGAGCGCGTTTGCGTAGCCTGCTAGGTCTCGATACGGCCTCACAAATGCGGTGAGGCCTACTCGACCAGTGCAGGCTGAGCAGTTACAAAAACGGGTATTACGAAACAGCCCCCGATGTGGGTCGGGGGCTGTTGTGGTTTGCACATGTACCCTGAAATTGGAGACGCCTGTGGTCGAAAATTTGAAAACGGGTTGGGTTCCCTGGCAAAATTTTCGACAGATTTTAACTGGAAGGTTGGTGTCATTGTCATCAATTCGAACGGACTTGATTCAAAAATTGGGCAAGGCCTCTTGCCTTTCGGGAAATACAGCCATCCCAATTGTCGATGCCAGGTACTGGCGATTCGCTCACGCCAGGTGATTTTTCAGCCGGGTTTTTTCAAGCCGGGATTTCGGATTAATCTGCAAAAGGCAGTTGCGCTGTCAGTGTTCGAATTTGAATCGCGTTGACCGGAAAGGGCGATACAAATTTAAAACCTGACCAGATTGAGAACCGGCCGGGCCGCACATTGCTTTGGCCCGGATAAATGCCCGGGGCAGAATCTCGGTAAAAATCGGTCGAAACCTTGCTCCCCGGATCTTTGAACCGTGCTGGTTCTTGAAATCTGGAATAGGCCCCTTGTCTGTTTGCAGAATTGGCGATGGTATCGGCTCGAAACCGGGATTTTTGGGCAATGAATTGTCGGGGCGACCAATTTGTCTTGATTTCCGGCCTGGCTGAAAAAGCCTTGCCGGAGCATTGCGGCCTTTTTCACCCCAGCTTTTTTCCGGAGGAATGAATGACTTGGAAAAAAGGTTGAGTGTTCGTCAAACTGCTTGCCAGAGCGTTGATCTTGTACTTATCAAGTGCATTTAGCAAAGCTCCAAGATATTACAAACTCGACGAGTTTGATGTGTTGAGCATTTTGACTTGTTTGTCGCTTTTGACCTTTTTTCAGGAGAATCATGAATCCAGGTAGCGAAAATGGACACCATCCCATTGTTGGACCAGTTTGAGGCCGTTGGTGGCCTCCCTCTGATGCGTTGTGCGAGCGAATGGGCCGTCGACAACGCCGCACAGGAAGGCAACCAACCAAGCACGCAGGCGTGCGAGTGCTTGTTGTCCTTCCCCAATCTGACCACTGACTTGTAGAGTAAGGAGGTCTGGGCGAACGGGAACCCAGGTGCCGCCCAGAACCCCCCTTACCCAAACGACTTGCCCCGGTTGACTCAGATGTTGGTAGGCGGTGTCTCGATCTGGGTGCGCAGCTTGCGCAGCCCGCGACATTTGTGCTGCCGCACCAATGCCTCGCTGATGCCGAGCCGCTCGGCGATTTCTTCCGTGCTGTGACCGTTGAGATAGGCTTCCACAACCTCGCGGCGGCAGTCGGGCAGACCGGCGACACAGCCGGACATCACGCGCTGCTGCTCGCGGCGCTCGACGATCTTTTCCAGGCGGCGCTCTTCAGCATCGAACGGTTCTGCGGTGTCTTCGAGATAGATATAGTGCCGCGTTCGCCGCCGCGCCTCGCGGATCTTGTTGCGGGCGATGCCTTTGATGTAGGCCGTAAAGGGGATGCCGATGCGCGGCTCGTACCGGCCGCGTTCGATCTCGGTGTATGCGGTGACCATCGCATCCTGCAAGATGTCGCCGTCGGCTTCGGGCGTGTTGTTGGTGGCTCTGATGAATGCCATCACCGGTGCGACGCCGATGCTGCTGTACCATTCTTCCCACGCTACGGCGCGGTCTGCCGGGTCGCGGTTGATGTTCGGCAAGAGTCTTCGTACCAGGGCTTCGTCGGACAGTGGTCGTGCCTCCACGGGCGTTCTCCTTTCGAAACTAAAGGGGTTGTCTCGACTGGTCCAACGAACAGGGGTACATATGCAATTTTTAAAGAGCGTTCTGGCTCGCGGTAGAACCGCGTCATGGTAGAACCGCGTCGCGGCTTCACCGCGACTTGCCAGCACCGCGCGGTGCGAGGGACGTGATCGGTCCCTCTATGATCTATGTCTTTCGCTGTCCAGGTGTGACAGGCGAGGTTTCATTATACACAAAAATACGGGTTTGGCAAGTCAAGTCGCGCTGTCACAACCGGCGGGGCAGGGGCATATAGGCATGTGAACGAGTCTGTGTGTCGAAAGGAGAGCGAGCAAATGCCGGTTTCAGAACGGGTGCAGCAGCGCTATTGGGCCGCCGTTGAAGCGCTGGCGGCGCGGCTTGAAGAGGACTATTACGTGCTGGCCTTGATCGTCTATGGCAGCCTGGTGCGCGGCGAGGCGTGGGAGCGATCTGACATCGACGCGATGATTGTCCTGCGCGACGGCGTCAAGAACGCCCAGTCGCATTGCTGGCTGACCGAGGACGGGATATCCATCGCCACCGAGGTGATCGCGCGCAATGATCTGAAGCGGATGACCGAGGGCGAGCTGCAAGGATCGATTGTCGACTCGGTGTACAGGCAGTGCAAGGTCGTGTTCAGCAAAGACCCGTCGATCGCGGCCTGGCTGGGCAGTCGATCCGAGATGGGCGGGCGCGACCAACCGTTGCAGTTGCTCAAATCGCTGTCGCCGCTGATGTGGATGCTCGACAAGGCCGAGAAATGGGCCTACGTCAAGGACGACCTGGATTACAGTTTCATGTGGATCATGCACGTGGTCAACCAGCTTGCGCGCATCGAGGTGGTGTGGCAGGGCGACGTGCCGGGACGCGAAGCGCTCGACCAGGCGCTGGTTTACAACCCGGAGTTTTTTGGTAACGTCTACACCGGCCTGATCCACGGGTCGAAAGACGAAGCGGCGATCCGGGGAGCGCTGGACAGGATCAATGCCTACCTGTCAGAGCGGGCCAGTCAACTGACCGCACCAATCCTCGACTATTTGATCGAGGCGGGCGGCGTGCGTACGGTTGGCGATATGGACGCCGATCTGCATAAAAAAGTGGGCCGTATCGATCTGCTCGGTGTGTGCGAGTGGCTGGCTCGCCAGGGGATCATTCAAAAGACCGCCGCCCCGATCCGGCTGACGCGCAAAAGCACGGTCGAGATGTTCGAGCCGGCCTATTTTTGCGAGGCCGATTTGCCAGACGATTTGTTGTGAAAAAATCGACGGCTTGCGAACGTTTTTTGTTCGCCGAAAACCCGTCCTACACGTCATTCCCGCGAAAGCGGGAATCCACAAGGCGGGTTGAAAACCCGCCCTTTCGTGCAAGGAGCGAAACATGCGCGATACGATTACGATTAAAGGTGCAAGGGAACATAATCTTAAAAACATTGACGTTGAAATTCCCCGCAACCAGTTGGTGGTGATCACCGGCGTTAGCGGCTCGGGCAAGTCGTCGCTGGCCTTTGATACCGTCTATGCCGAGGGCCAGCGGCGCTTTCTGGAGTCGCTCTCGGTCTATGCCAAGAAATTCGTCAACCAGATCAAAAAACCGCACGTCGACTTTGTGATCGGGTTGTCACCGGTGATCTCGATCGACCAGAAAACCACCGTCCACAACCCGCGCTCGACGGTGGGCACGATGACCGACATCTATGACTATATCCGAATGTTTTTTGCCACGGTCGGCGTGGTGCACTGCCCACGCTGCGGGCGCGAGGTGCCGGTCAAGTCGACGCACCAGATGCTCGACCACCTGCTGTCACTGCCGCCGGGCAGTGAGGTACAAGTCCGCGCGCCGGTATTCAAGTTCTATGGCGAGGATTACGCCTACCTGTTCGACGATGTGCGCAACAAGGGCTACCGCCGGGTGCTGATCGACGGCAAACTGCACGACATCAGCCATGAGATCGAACTGGACGAGGATCGCACTTACCAGATCGATGTGATTGTGGATCGCTTTGCGATCCAGCCGGGCATCGACCGCCAGGTGCTGGCCTCGCTGGAGCACGGCTTGATGGTCGGCGAGGGGTTTTTGAGCTTTCACCTGGTGACCGCTGATGACCGAGGTCGAGATACCTTTTACGACGAGTTTGCCTGCCCCGAACACGGCACGGTCAAGGGCGAGATGGAGCCGCAGTATTTCAGCTTTAACCTGCCCTCGGGCAGCAGCGCGTGCGTGACCTGCCTCGGCCTGGGCACGTACCAGCGCGTCCACCCCGATCTGATCTTGCCCGACCGCTCGCGCAGCATCAAGCAAGGGGCGTTTATCCAGGCGGCGTTCAAATACGACAAGAACCTGTGGGACGGGCGGATCATGTACAGCCTGGCCCACCACTATGGCTTTGATCTCGACACGCCGTTCAATGAACTGCCGCCCAATATCGTCGACATCCTTTTGTATGGCAACAAGGGCGAAAAATTTCCCATCGTTCTCCCCGAGGGAGCGACCCTGGGCGAGCAGCACGTCGGGCGGATGGTCAGCTTTGGCGGGATCATCACCCGCATCGAGCGGCGCTATCGACGCTATCGCAAGGAAGGCACGCAAAACTCGTGGATGGAGGAATGGCTCAAAGAGGTGATGGTCGAGTATACCTGCCCCGACTGCGGTGGCAAGCGTCTCAGGCCACAGCGATTCCTGATCACGGTCGGCGGCAAAGACATCCACGAACTGGGCGAGATGCCGCTGCGCGGGCTGATCGACTTTATGCAGAGTGTGCCGATCCCGGCGAAAAAGCGCGAGGCGGGCACGCAGATCGTCGACGAGATCGTGCGCCGTGTGCACCTGCTGCTCGACATCGGTCTCGACTATCTCACGCTGAACCGGCGCTCGAACACGCTCTCCGGCGGCGAGTCGCAGCGCGTGCGCCTGTCGACGCAGATCGGCTCCGAGTTGATGGGCATGCTCTATGTGCTCGACGAACCGAGCATCGGCCTGCACCCCAAGGACAACGTCAAGATGATCGACACCCTGCAGCGCCTGCGCGACATCGGCAACTCGGTGATCGTCGTCGAGCACGACGAGGCGACGATGCGCGCAGCCGATCACATCATCGAGGTCGGGCCGGGGCCGGGCGCGCACGGTGGCGAGATCGTCGCGCAGGGGGCGATGGACGAGGTGCTCGGCTGCCCCGGCTCGCTGACAGCGCAGTATTTGTGCGGCGTGCAAGAAATTCCCGTGCCGGCAAGCCGCCGCCATCCCAACTGCAAAAACCTGGTCGTGCGCGGCGCGCGGCAGAACAACCTGCGCGACATCGACGTGACCATCCCGCTGGGCCTGTTTGTGTGCATCACCGGCGTCAGCGGGTCGGGTAAGAGCAGCCTGATCAACGAGATCGTGTACAAAAAGCTCTACTCGGTCTTTCATGACAGCCGCGTGCTGCCTGGCGATCACCGCGCGATAGAGGGGCTGGAACACATCAGCGACGTGATCCAGATCGACCAGACGCCGATTGGCCGCACGCCGCGCTCCAACCCGGCGACCTATATCGGCGTCTACGATGCGATCCGCCGCCTGTTTGCCGGACTGCCCGAGTCAAAGGCGCGCGGTTACACGGTGAGCCGCTTCAGCTTTAACGCCAAGGGCGGCCGCTGCGAAGAGTGCGCCGGCGACGGCATGCTGCGCACGCACCTGCAATTTATGGCCGACGTGGAGACCGTCTGCCCGGTGTGCAAAGGTACGCGGTACAACGAGGAGACGCTGGAGATCAAGTACCGAGGCAAAAGCATCGCCGATGTGCTGGACATGTCGATCGAAGAAGCGGCGGCATTCTTTGCCGACCAGCGCTTCATCGCGCACAAGCTGCGCACGATGAACAACCTGGGTCTTGGCTACTTGCAGTTGGGCCATTCGGCGACGCACCTCTCCGGCGGCGAAGCACAGCGGGTCAAGCTGGCGCACCAGTTGGGCAAGATCAAGCGCGGCCGGCATAACATCTATATCCTCGACGAGCCGACGACGGGGCTGCATTTTGCCGACATCCAGAAACTGCTCGACAGCCTCAACCGCCTGGTCGATGCGGGGCACACGGTGATCGTGATCGAGCATCACATGGACGTGATCAAGACCGCCGACTGGATCATCGACCTGGGGCCGGACGGCGGCGACGCCGGCGGCGAGATCGTCGCCCAGGGCACGCCGGAGCAGATCGCCCGGACGGAGGCAAGCTGCACCGGGCAGTTCTTGCGCCAGGCACTCCAGGAGCAGCGAATCAAATAAAGAGGTCGACCGGCTAGACGCGCCCGCCATCTCGTGATACAATAGCGCTACACTGTTGATGGAGGGCTAGCCAATGGAGATCAATCCACGCATTTTCAGAGAATATGACGTTCGCGGTATCGTCGGCCAAGACCTGACCCCGCAAGTGGTCGAGCTGTTGGGGCGGGGCTATGGCACCTATCTCATCCGCCAGTCGCTGGGTGACGGCGCGCGCCGCTACACGGCGACGGTCGGTTATGACGCGCGGCTCAGCTCGCCCGCATTTTGCGAGGCGTTGACCCGGGGTATCGTCTCCACCGGCGTCGATGTGGTGCAGATCGGACTGGTCGCCACGCCGATGCTTTATTTTTCGCTGTTTCACCTCGACGTGGACGGCGGGGTGATGATCACCGGCAGCCACAACCCGGCCGAGTTCAACGGTTTCAAGCTGGGCGTGGGCAAGACGACGATCCACGGCGAGCAGATTCAGGACGTGTTGAAAATCATTCAATCTGGAAATTTCACACAGGGGCAGGGCCGGGTGTCGCAGCAAGACATCAACGAAGCGTACAAGGCCGAGGTGGTCGGGCGCATCGGCCAACTGGCCCGCCCGCTCAAGGTCGTCGTCGACGCCGGCAACGGCGCGGGCGGCCCCTACGGGCCGGACATGCTGCACCGCATCGGCGCCGAGGTGATCGAACTGTTTTGCAACATCGATGGGCATTTTCCCAACCACCACCCCGACCCGACGCTGCCCGAAGCGCTTGAGCACCTGATCGCCCAAGTGGCCGAGACCGGCGCCGATCTGGGCATTGGCTGGGACGGCGACGCGGATCGCATCGGCGTGGTCGACGCGCGAGGGCGGATCATCTGGGGCGACCAGTTGATGATGCTGTTCAGCCGCGAGGTACTGGCCAATCACCCCGGCGCGCCGATCATCTTTGAAGTCAAGTGCTCGCAGGGATTGGTTGAGGAGATCGCGCGGTTGGGCGGCCAGCCGGTGATGTACAAGACCGGCCACTCGTTGATCAAGGGCAAGATGAAAGCACTGCACGCGCCGCTGGCCGGCGAAATGAGCGGCCACCTCTTTTTCGCCGACGAGTATTTCGGCTACGACGACGCATTGTATGCGTCGTGCCGCTTTGCGCGCCTGCTGGCCGCGCAGGACAGCCCGCTGACGGCGCTGGTCGACGAGCTGCCGCAGTACGTGTCCACGCCGGAAACCCGCGTCGACTGCCCGGAAGAGAAGAAATTTGCCATCGTCGCCGAGATGACCGCCTATTTCAAGGCCCACTATGACGCGCTCGACATCGACGGGGTGCGCATCCTCTTTGGCGACGGCTGGGGGCTGCTCCGCGCGTCGAACACGCAGCCAGTGCTGGTGCTGCGCTTTGAGGCGCGAACGAGCGAGCGGTTGGAGGAGATCAAGGGAATCGTGCTGGGGAAATTGAAAGAAATCGCGCCAGAGGTGGAGGTGGGGGTGTAACATAACGCAGTAGATTATGATTGTATTGTGATAATTTTCAGAGTTCAAGTACTCTGCGATCTAGGCCTTGCTAGAGGGAATCCTGGCAAGGCCTTTTTTGTTCACATCCCCCAAATCACTGGCACCAATACAATCGCCAGCCCATAGATGATTATCGTCAGTGGCAGGCCGACGCGCACAAAGTCGGTGAATTTGTAGCGCCCCGGCCCGAACACGATCAGGCAGGCCGGCTCCAGCGGGGTGATGAACGAGCAGCTTGCCCCCACGGCGATCATCACCGCAAAGGTGCGCGGGTTCAGCCCCAGTTGGGCCGCCGTCTGCAAGGCTACCGGCAGCACCACCACCGCCGCGGCCTGGTTCGACATGGGCTGGGTGAGCAGCATGGTCAGCCCAAAGAAGGCGCTGAGCAGCCAGACCGGCGACGTGCCGGCGAAAAGGGCGGCGATCTGCCCGGCGAGGTACACTGCCGTGCCGGTGTGCTGCATCGCCGCGCCCAGGGCCAGCATGCTGCCGATGACAATGATCGCCTTCCACTCGACCTCGCGATAGGCGGCCGCCGGGGTGATGCAGCGGGTGAGAAAAGCCAGCATCGTGCCCAGCAGCACGGCGACGGCCAGCGGCAACACATTGAGCGCGGCCAGGATCAGCATCCCTGCGAAAATCAAGACCGCCTGCGGCGCGCGCTGCAAGTCGTGGCGCTGGCGGGCAACGGGGCCGAGCACCTGGAAAAGATGTTCGCGCTCCCGCGCGGCGATTTCGGACTCGGTGGCTTGCAGCAAGAGCTGATCGCCGACGTGGAAGGGAATCTGGGTCAATTTGCGATAAATGTTCTGCCCGTGCCGGTTGATGCCCAACACCTGCACGCTGTAGCGCTGGCGAAAGTTCATCCCTTTGAGCGTGCGCCCGATCATGGGCGAGTTGGGCAGTACGATCGCTTCGACAACGTGCTCGTCGCGCTCCGGCCAATCCAGGTCGGCCAGGGTCACATCGGATTTGATGGCGATGCCCGCTGCGTCCTTGACCTTGAGCACGTCGTTGTGCTGCCCCTTGACCAGCAGTTCGTCGCCGGCGTTCAGGCTCAAATCCGGCCGCGGGGCCAGGTAGTGATTGCCGTCGCGCAGCACGCGCAGCACGGTCAAATCCAGGTCGCGCCCCAGGTTCGATTCGAGCAGCGTCCGCCCGACCAGCGGCGAGTCGGGCAGGACGATCACCTCGGCAGTATAAGGGCGCACGCCAAAGGGCAGTTCTTCCTGCTGCGTACCGGTGCGGTCGGGGATCAGGCGCTGGCCGATGAACAGCATATAAGCGAGGCCGACCACGGCGATGGGCAGCCCGACCAGGGCCAGTTCGAACATGCCCAACGGAGGCAGGCCGTATTGGGTCATCAGCCCGCTGATCACGATGTTGGTCGACGAGCTGACCAGTGTGACCGAACTGCTCAGGATGGAAGCAAAAGCCAGCGGCATCAGCAGCCTGGAAGCCGAGCGCCGGGTGCGCCGGGCCAGAGTGATCACCACCGGGGCCAGCAGCGCCGCCGTCGCCGTGTTGCTGATGAATGCGCTCAGCCCGGCGGCGACCCCCATGATCGCCGCCACCAGCCGTTGGGGATGGTCGCCGCCCAGGCGCAGCATCCAGTCGACGGCCATCTCGGCGACACCGGTGCGTACCAGCGCGGCGGTGAGCACCAGAATGCCAAAGATCATGATCGCTGTGTCACTGCCAAACCCGGCGAAGGCCTGGTCGACCGGCAGCAGGCCGGTGAGGATGAGCGTGAGCAGCAGTCCGATGCTGATCACGTCGGCGGGGAGATGTTCCAACGAAAATGCCACAATGGCCGCACCGATGACGATCAAAAGCAGTGCAATAGATGGCGTCATGGTCTATCCTCCTCACCAGAACGATCAGGGGATTACACACGAACCAGATTCATTATAACCGATTTTGTGACCATCACAAATGGTGTTATAATCTCATCTCTGACCGGTATTCACCCATTCAAATTCAAGGAGGAATGCGATGGACTTTACATTTACTGAAGAACAAGAGATGTGGCGCAAAGCCGTACGCGACTTTAGCCAGCGCGAGATCAAACCCCATGTCCGCGAGTACGACCAGAGCGGCGAAATTCCCCCCGAGATCATCAAAAAAATGGCCCAGATGGGCCTGCTGGCGCTCACCGTGCCAGAGAAATACGGCGGCATGGGCGCCGACTGGACGATGGCCTGCATCGCCGCCGAAGAGCTGGCCCGCGCCGACATCAGCCTGGCTCTGCCGGTGCTCTACCTGGTCGAAGCCTCGTGGGGCTTTATTTTCGCCCGGCACGGCAGCGAACAGATCAAGCAAGAGATACTGCCCAAGGTCTGCGCCGGTGAGGCGTTCCTGGGCATCGCCACCACCGAGCCAAGCGGCGGTTCGGACATCGTCGGTGCGACGCGCTGCAAGGCGGTCAGGGATGGCGACGAGTGGGTGCTCAACGGCGAAAAGATGTACATCAGCGGCATCCGTGAGAGCGGGCGCATGGGCGGCATCCACCTGACCCTGCTGCGCAGCGCCGACACGGGCGACCACAAGGGCTTTACTTTTGTCGCCGTGCCGCTCAAGGACACGCCGGGCATCACCCCGACGATCATCGAGGATATGGGCCGTATGGGCATCTCGACCGGCGGCTTTGCCATGGAAAACGTCCGCCTGCCGGGCTACTATCAGGTCGGCGAGCTGAACCGTGGCTTTTACCACGCCATGGAAGGCTTTTCGGCGGCGCGCACCCTCATCGGCGCGACCTGCATCGGTGCGGCGGAAGCGGCGCTGGAGATGGGCATGGACTGGATCAAGCAGCGCAAGTCCTTCGGCCGGCCCATTGCCTCCTACGAAGGCATCCAGTTCCCGCTGGCCGACCTGTGGGCGCGGCTGGACGGGACGCGCTTGAGCGTGTACAAGGCAGCCTGGGAGATGGATCGCTTTTACGAGCGCGGCGAGGGCGGTCATCACGATATTGCCATGGCCGCGGCCATCGTCAAGATGCAAGCGCCGCTGCTGGCCTGGGATACACTCAACGAGGTCGCCAACTGGTACGGCGCGGCGGCTTATTCCAAAGAATATCCCATCGAGATGGGCATTCGCGGCGTGCGATCCTATTCCATCGGCGCCGAGGGTACGGTCAACATCCAGCGGCTGGTCATCGCCCGCGAACTGCTGGGCGCAGAGTTTTTGCCGTACCGAAATTAGCGCGTTTGTGTTTAACAGGATTGGACGTATTGCGTATTTCGTTTACCCACAACAGGATACGCAATACGTTTTACGCCACACGAGGAAATCTTGAAAATCGTTCAAATCCAGGGTGAAAAACCCCAGTTTCCGGCCAACGCTTGCGTACACTGCCTGAGTTCGTCGACACGGGCGGTCGAGATCGTCAAGGTCAAAGATGATGGTTCGCTGCGCCGGGTGAATGTCCCTTTTTGCGACCAGTGCATCGCCCTGCGTGCGGCAAAAACGCCGCGCCAGACGCAGTTTGAGCGGTTGGCTCTGGGCAGCAGCATCGCCCTGGCGCTGGCGGTCGGCCTGGGCGTCTATGTGCATACGGCCGGCATCAGTCGGTGGGCCTGGGGGTTGCTGCTGGGCCTGCTGGTGGCGATGATCGTCTTTGGCTTGATGTACATGCTGGGGCAGGGGTGGTCGCGCGGGTTTCGCAGCGCTGAAACCAAAGCGGTGCTGCGCGCCGTGTCGATCCGCGAATTCGACTGGAACACCACCCTGCTCGAATTCCAGAACGAGGAATACGCCGAGCGGTTTGCCCAGTTGAATCAGCCGCAACCGTCGACCGCTGACCGCTGACCGAAACGACCGTCGGCGGTCGATACTATTGATCGGAAGGAGTCTATAGGAGCATGCATGTCATTGTCTGCATCAAACAGGTGCCCGATACGACCGATGTCAAGATCGATCCCGAGCGCGGCACACTGATCCGCGAGGGCGTGCCCAGCGTGGTCAACCCCTTTGACGAATACGCCATCGAAGAAGCGGTGCGCTTGAAGGAGAAATGGGGCGGCCAGGTGACGGCAATCACCATGGGTCCGCCGCAGGCCGAGGCGGTGCTCAAGGATGCCGTGGCGCGCGGCTGCGACGAGGGCATCTTGCTTTCCGACCGCGCTTTTGCCGGCGCCGACACCTGGGCCACCGCCTACACGCTGGCCCAGGCCATCCGCAAGCTGTCGCCATTCGATTTGATCCTCTGCGGCCGCCAGGCCTCCGACGGCGATACCGGGCAGGTGGGGCCGGGCATCGCCACCCAGTTGGGGATCAACCAGCTCACCTATGTGTTCAAAATCCGCGAGATCGACCTGGACGCACGCACGCTCACCGTCGAGCGGCTGGTCGAGGAAGGGCGCGAGGTGGTCACATCGACGCTGCCCTGCCTGATCGCCGTGGTCAAGGACATCAACGAACCGCGTTTTCCCAACTTTATGGGCATCCGCAAGGCCAACAAGATGGCATACCCGGTCTGGTCGGCCCAAGACCTGTGCGACGAGACCGGCGCCGAGACGGAATGTTTTGGCCTGATCGGCTCGCCGACCCGAGTGGTCAAAGTGTTCACCCCGCCGGTGCGTGAGGGCGGCTGCGATCTGATCCCGGCCGACGATGTCGCCGCGGCCGCAGATGCACTGGCCGAGCGAATTTTGGCGGAGAAAATTTTGTGAGGTGCAGACATGGCATTGTTGGAAATCGATCGTAATCTATGCATCGGCTGCGAGGCCTGCATTGAGGCCTGCGCCTTTGGCGCGCTGGCGCTGGACGACCAGGGCATCGTCGTGGTCAACGACGCCTGTACTGCCTGCGGCGCATGCGTGGGTGAGTGCCCCACCGAGGCGTTGAGCCTGCCTGCCGCCCAGGCCGTCCCCGTCGAAACGCCCGATCTCTCGGCCTACCAGGGGGTCTGGTTCTGGGTGGAGCAGTTCAAGGGCCAGGCCGGCTCGATCTCCTGGGAAATGGCCGGCAAGGGCCGCGAGCTGGCCGATCAATTGGGTGTGCCGTTGACCGCCTGTGTGCTGGGCGACCGGGTCGAACATCTGGCGCAGGAAGCGATTGCCTACGGTGCGGATCGCGTTTTTTTGATCGACGACCCGACGTTGGCCGTTTACCGCACCGAGCCATATGCGGCGGCCCTGGTCGACCTGATCCGCCGTTACCGGCCCGAAATCGTGTTGATGGGCGCAAGTTCGCGCGGGCGCGATCTGGCCGGTTCGGTGGCCACGCGCATCGTCACCGGGTTGACCGCCGACTGCACCGCGCTGGACATCGACCCCGATACCCGTCTGCTGCGGCAGACTCGTCCCGCCTTTGGCGGCAACATCATGGCCACCATCCTGTGCCCCAACCACCGTCCGCAGATGGCCACCGTTCGCCACCGCGTCTTTGAGACGCCCAACCCCGATCCGTCGCAGCAGGGGCAGGTGATCCGCGAAAAGGCGCTGCTGGACGAGGCGGCGATCATCAGCAAGGTGGTCGATTTCCTGGTCGAGGAATCGGACGTCAACCTGGCCGACGCCAAGATCATCGTCTCTGGCGGGCGCGGGGTCAAAGGGCCGGAAGGGTTCAAGGTGATCGAGGAACTGGCCCAGGCGCTCGGCGGCGCGGTCGGCGCGTCGCGCGCAGCGGTCGACGCGGGTTGGATCCCCTACATGCATCAGGTCGGTCAGACCGGGCGCACGGTGCGCCCCGATCTGTACATCGCCTGCGGCATTTCCGGCGCGATCCAGCACCTGGCTGGCATGCGCACCAGCAAGGTGATCGTGGCCGTCAACAAGGACCCCGAGGCGCCCATTTTCGACGTGGCCCATTACGGCATCGTCGGCGACCTGTTCGAGGTGGCGCCAACATTGGCCAAAGCATGGCGGAAAAGGGTGGGGAAAGAGTAGGTAAGGAAAGAGTAGACAAGGAAAGGGTAGGCAAAGAAACAAGGGGATGAAAGAAGAACAGAGCAGGTGGCCCACATCGGGATTGCTGGTTGTGTCGGCGTACATTGCCGCGCAGATGATGGCCGACATTGCCAGCCTCAAGATTGCGCTGGTCGGGCCTTTTCACATCGACGGCGGGACGTTTATCTATCCGTTTACCTTTACCCTGCGCGATCTGGTTCACAAGCTGATGGGCAAGGTGGCGGCGCGTACGGTCATCGTCACTGCGGCGGCGATCAACCTGATCATGGCCGCGTTGTTTGCTTTTGTCGCCTGGCTGCCCGCTGACCCGGAATGGGGCTTGCAGGCCGAATTTGCGGCCATTTTGGGGCCAGTGTGGCGCATCGTCATCGCCAGCATTGTCGCCGAAGTGGTCAGCGAACTGCTCGACACCGAGATGTACGAGTTGTGGGTCTCCCGAGTCACCACACGCTATCAATGGGCGCGCGTGCTGGTCAGCAATGCGGTCAGCGTGCCGGTAGACAGCCTCATTTTCTGCTGGATCGCTTTTGCCGATCTGCCCTCAGTGGCAGGACTGCCTTTTCTGCCCGGTTTGCCCGCCTCGGTGGTGTGGAGCATCGTGCTGTCCAACATTCTGGTCAAAGGTGTGGTGACGCTGGTCAGCCTGCCGGGGATTTACCTGGTGCGCGGCAAGTAAGGCCATTTCTACTTGCACTGCCAAACGAACCAGGGACGGGTTAACCCGTCCCTGGTTTTTTTGTGCCGGTTGGAGGCTGCTCACGGATGCGGGCAGCGGCGATGGCATTCTTCCAATATCTCCACCTGCCGGCGCACGCTCTCCGGGGTGATCGCCAGCCGCCGTCCGTGCCGGATGGTCTCGTACAGGTCGAGGTAAAAGCCGGTGTGGCCGGGGCCGTTGTGTTCGGTGTGATCCCAGGTTTCTTCGATCCAATCCATCGGCTCGTGGTTATAGCTGCGATCCGGCGTCGGCTGCTCGTCGACCGGGCGCGGTTCGAGCTGCGCCGGGTCGATGTATTTCCAGCGCAGTTCGCGGCGCGAGCCGGACAGCGTGCCCTGTGTGCCCATGACCAGCCACATATCTTGAGGGTAGGCGCAGGCGCTGCTGATCTCCACCTCGACCATCGGCGCGTCGGGGCCGTGCAAAATGAGCTTGACGTGATCTTCGGCATCGCCCAGGCTCATAACCCGCTCCAGGTGGCAAAACACCTCCGGCCTGGTGGGGCCAAAGAGCAGCAGCGACATGTCGACCGGGTGCGGGCCGGTGTTGTTGAGGCTGCCGCCATCGTATTTTTGCAGCGTTTGCCAGTCCCAGCGGCGGCCAAAGCCGTGCCAGGCGGTGCGAATGTGGACGATGCGGCCCAGCTTGCCCGAGGCGATCACCTCTTGCACCTTGATAAAATCCGCGTCGTAGCGATAGTTCTGGAAAATGGTCAGCACGCGCCCGGCCTGTTGGGCGGCGGCGATCATCCGGTCTGCGTCGGCGACGCGCACGGCCATCGGCTTTTCGCAGACGACGTGTTTGCCTGCTTGCAAGGCCTTGATGGTGCCGCTGGGGTGCAGGTGGCTGGGCAGCGCATTGACCACCAGTTCGACCTCGTCGTTCTGCAACATGGCTTCCAGGTTGCTGTAGGTGCGGCAGCCCAGGCGTGCGGCCGCTTCCTGCTGGCGGCTCTCCAGCCGGTCGGCGACGGCCACGATCTTGAACAGCCCGTCCAGCGGCTCGATCAGGCGGACGTGGATGCCCCAGCCGCTGCGTCCCTGCCCGGCAATCCCGACACGAATTTGATCGCTCATTGACATTCTCCTTTGATGTTTGCTGATAGAATCTGGTCGTGCTATTCGGCTCGCTTGAGTGCGACGAGCGTAAAATCGTCGAACTGGGGCATACTGCCGGCAAAATCGGTCACCCGCGCATAGATTTCGGCAATGATCCGGTCGGGCGCGCAGTCGCGCGCCTGCTCGACGATGACGGCCAATTGGCCGGCGCCGAATTCTTCTTCGTGCTCGTTGATCGCGTCGGTGATGCCGTCGGTGTACATCACCAGCAGGTCGCCGGGGGCCAGGTGCGTCCGTTTTTCTTCCAGGTGAATCGGTGAGACGATGCCCAGCACGATGCCGCGCGCGCGCAGCGATTCCAGCTCGCCGTCGCAGCGCGCCAGCAGCGGCGGGTTGTGCCCGCCGTTGGCATAGACGATCTCGCCGCTGTGCGGATCGAGGATGGCGTAAAAGACGGTGACAAACAGGTCCGAGCTGGTATCGGAAATGATCAGTTCGTTGGTGCGCATCAACGCCTCGGTCGGGCTGGGGATGTCCTGGGCGACGACGCGGATCAGCGTGCGCGAAAGGGCCATAAAGAGCGCCGCCGGCACGCCCTTGTCGGCCACATCGGCGATGACCAGTCCCAGGCGACCGTCGGGCAGTACAAACATATCGTAAAAATCGCCGCCTACCTGGCTGGCCGACTGCCAAAAGGCGTCGATCTGCCAGCCGGGCAGCGCTGGGTAGGTCTGGGGCATAAAGCTGGCCTGAATCTCGCGCGCCACTTCCAATTCGCGCTGCAAGCGCTGGCGTTCGGCTTCTTGCCGGTAGAGCTGCGTGTTCTCGATGGCAATCGCCGTCTGGTCGGCGATGCCGCTGAGGATGTTGAACCAGCGCTCGACAAAGTGGATGGGGATGCCGCTGGGATGGAGTACGTCAGTGTAATCGACGACCAGAGCGCCGAGCACATTGCCTTTGGCGATCAGCGGCAGGGCCAGCACGGCGAGGTTGCAGTCGACCAGAACCAGGTCGTTGGCCAGGACAGGCGGGTCGGGCGTATCTGCCGCGCTCAGCACCGGGCGGCCGGCGAGCAAGGTCTGTACCAATTCGCTGCCGGGGGTGAGAAACATATCGGCCAGGGCTTGCGCTTGCGGGGGTTCGAGGCCAAAGGACTGGACGAGCGAAAAGCCATTGATAGAGCAGATCAGGATCGCGCATTGTTCCACGCCGATCAGAATCGGCGCGATGCGCACGATGGTGCCCAGGATGTCGTCCAGTTCGGTCAGGCTGCGCACCGCTTCGGCGACCTGGAGCAGCGCGGTCGAGACATAGACTTCTTCTTGCTGCGCGGCGTAAAGCTGGGCATTCTCGATGGCGACCGCAGCCTGATTGGCGATGCCGGTAATCATGTCGATTTTGCGCGCGGTAAAGGGGGCGCTGGTTTCGACGTAATCGACAATCATCGCGCCCAACGCTTCGCCGCGCGCGATCAGGGGCAGCACCAGCAGGTTGTCGAGGGCGAATGTCTCAATGATGGCGCCCGGCAGGGCCGCTTCAATCGCTTCGCCCGACAGCAGCAGCGGCTCCTGGTTCTGGCAGGCCTGAACCAGCGCGGGCACGTCTCGCTCGGCGAGCTGCATGGTGATGAAATTGGTGTATTGGGCCTCGTCGATGCCGTAGACCTGCGCCGGCGCAAAGGCCCGCGTCACCTTGTCCCACATCAGGATGGCGCAGCGGTCGACGCCGGTGAGGATGGGCGTCAACCGCACCACGGTAGACAGCACGTCGTTCAGGTTCGACAGGCGACTGGTCGCTTCAGCGACCTGGAGCAGCGCGGTGGTCATCCAGGCATCTTCTTGCTGTGCCGTGTACAGGCGCGCATCTTCGACGGCGATGGCCACCTGTGAGGCCAGCGTTTGCAAGATGAACAAATCGTCGTCGTCGAACGCATCCTTGAGGTTGCTCTGCACGTCGAGTACGCCCAGCACGCGCTCTTCGACCATCAATGGCACGCTGAGTTCGGCGCGGGTTTCAGACAGGTCTTGATCGGGGATAAAGCGCGCGTCGGATTGGACATCGTTAACCAGCAGCGGTTCGCCGTGTTCGGCCACCCAGCCGACGATGCCCTCTCCAAGCGGGATCAGCAGCCCGGCGCGCGACAGGTGCCCGGCGGTGCCTGCCTCGAACTGCACTTTGTTGTCGGATGTCATGGAGAGGATGCTGACGTGGTAATAGCCAAAGGTATCTTGCACCAGGCGCACCACCTGGTCGAACAGCGTGTCCAGCTCGATGATCGAGGTCACTTTGCGTCCCACGCTCTCGATCAACGCCAGTTGGCGGGCGCGGTGCTGCTCGCGCTGGTACATGCGCTCTTTTTCGATGGCCATCGCCGCCTGGTTGCCGATCACTGACAGCAGCCGCAGATGGTTTTCGGTAAAAGCCGATGGCCTGGCGCTCTGGATCGACAGGGTGCCGATGGCCTTGTCGCCGGCGATCAGCGGCACATAGACGCCGGAGCGCGGCGGGCGCGCGCTGTTGTAACTGGGGCGGGCGGGCAGCGAGTCCATCTCGCGCTTGAAATCGCGCACCAGCAGGGGCAGCCTGGATTGGCGCATCCAGCCGACGATGCCTTCGACTGCTGCGCCTTCGAACTGCTGCGCCGGTTGGCGGGCATCTTCCTGGATTGAAATTTTGAGCTGGTAGTCCTCGCCGTCAAACAGGCCCAGGTGAAACCATGACGTGTCGACGATGTCGCTGGCCTGCTCATAGATCAACTCGCACAGGTCGTCTTCGTCCAGTTGGGCGTTGACGATGGCCCGTCCCACCTCGCTCAACGCGGTCAATTCGGTCAGGCGACCCTGCAAGTGCTCCCACATATCCGAAAGCCGCTGCACGACCAGCGCCACGGCCAGCAGCCCGGCGACCAGCAGCCAGAACACGAGCATATTGCCCTGATTGTAGACGAAAACAATGATAACCGATGTCCACAAGGGAAAGAATTCGACCAGCAGCGAGGTGCTCCACACGGTGCGTAGAAATATCCAGACCTGCTTTACCCCGCCGTGGATGAATTCGGCCAAGCTCCAGCCGAGGTGATCGAGGGCGAACCAGGCCGCGAACAGGGCCAGCAGCGGCCAGATGTCACGCACGTCGATCTCGACCAGCGCCCTGCCGCCGGCCCAGCCATAGATCGCGCCGGCGATGAGGGCGATCAGCGCTTTCAGGCCGGAACTGAACAGGGCAATTTCGAGCATTTCGCCGCGCGTCGCTGCGGTTTGATGCCTCAAGGTGTGCAGCAGCAAATAGGCCAGGCAGCTTGCTGTGGCGACGAACGCGCCGGCCGGCGGGCCAAAGATGAGCAGTACGGCCGCATCGACAATGCCGACCAGGCTGTGGGTCACGCCGGGAGCGATGTGAAATCCGGCGCGCTTGACGAACAGTGAGAGAAGCGCAAAGAGGGCCAGCGTAAGACCTGTCTCAGACCAGGGGATGGTTCGAGCCAGGATGATCAAGAGGACGATACCGGTCAGACCGGCGCCGATGCGATATAGATGCAAGAGCCAGGTACGGGTTACGCTCGACAAGATCGGCCTCCGGGGGGATCAGCGGGCATCCTGATCGGGCTTGATTTTTTTGACCAGGACGAGTGTATTGTATCCGTCTTGACCAAACTCAAAATGCACCTGATCCATCATCTGGTACATGAAATACAAACCCAGGCCGCGCGGTTTGCGCGCTTCCAGGTCTGTGCTCAGGTTGGGCGCGGGCACCGCTTGCGGATCGAACGGCTTGCCATAGTCCCGGATGGTGATGGTCAGCGTTTCGTCGTCCCAGGCACATTTGAGGACGATTTTGCCGCCGTCGCTGCTTTCGTAGGCGTGTTCGACCACGTTGGCGCACGCTTCATCGACCGACATTTGCACGCGAAAGACCTGATCGTCGTCCAATCCGGCCTGCTGCGCCACTTGTCCCACCCATTCGCGAATCTTGTCCAACTGGTCGGCGCGCCCCTGGACTTCAAGATCGCATTCATTGGGCATAATTGTCTCCCAAACCAATCGACGTGTGCAGCCTGTGCCGGGCCGCCCAGCAAGCCGGGAACCGGCCCGGATCGAGCAGGCTAGAAGCTGCCAACCGCGTCGATTGTGTTGTCAAAGATTTCGAATAGCGGCGTCATCCCGGCCAATTCCAGGACTTCGGCGATGCGCAGGGAAAGGTTGCACAGCCGCAAGTCGCCCCGGTTGTAACGCTTGCACGCCTTGAGCGTCGATACCAGGATGTGCAGCCCGGCGCTGCTGATGTATTCCAGCCCGTCCAGGTCGGCGACCAGGTGAAAGCTCCCCTGGTCCATCAGCGATTGAAAGGCCTGCTCCAGCCGCTCCGAGTTGCTGCTGTCCACACGCCCCTGGACGGCGATCACGCTCACCCGCTTTAGACTTTTGACCTCGATATTCAGTGCCATTGCTTTTCCTCTTTCTTGATCGATCAACGGTCTTGATTTGTCGCTTTACAGCCGGGACTAGATTATATCATGGCCCTTGTGCGCGCGCAAAATAATAGAATCGACCTCACAGATGGATGAGGCCGGCTCGGCCGGCGCTGTTACGGCTCGGCCTGGCCTGACGCGCCCGCGCGGGCGGTTTGATGGCGGCAGGCCGCGGCGACGAGTTCGCGGAACAGCGGGTGCGCGTGCGTGGGCCGCGATTTGAATTCGGGGTGGAACTGGCAGCCCAGCATCCACGGGTGATCGTCCATCTCGACGATCTCGACCAGCCGCCGGTCGGGTGAGAGGCCGGAAAAGACCATCCCCTTGCGCGCCAAAATGTCGCGGTAGGCGTTGTTGAATTCAAAGCGGTGGCGGTGCCGCTCCTGCACCACTTGATGCCCGTAGGCCTGCCCGGCGAGCGTATCCGGCATCAGGTGGCACGGATAAATGCCCAGGCGCATCGTGCCGCCCATATTGGTGATCGATTCCTGGTCGGGCATCAGGTCGATGACCGGGTGGCGCACGTGCGGATCGAACTCGGTCGAATTGACCTCGTCGGTGTTCAGCACGTGGCGAGCCAGCTCGATGACCATGACCTGCATGCCCAGGCAGAGGCCCAGGTAAGGCAGCTGGCGCTCGCGTGCATACCGCGCGGCGACGATTTTTCCTTCGATGCCCCGGTAGCCAAAGCCGCCCGGCACGACGATCCCATCGACTTGATCGAGCAGGTCTAGGCTGCGCTCTTTTTCCAGGTTTTCCGAGTTGATCCAGACCACGTTCACGTCCACATCGTTGGCCAGCCCGGCGTGATAGAGCGCTTCTTTGACGCTCATATAGGCGTCCTCGAGCTGCACGTACTTGCCCACCAGCCCGATATTGACTGAGGGTTTCTCTTTCTCGATCCTGGTGACCAGTTCTTTCCACATCGTCAGATCGCCGGCCTGGGGCGGCAGCCCCAGCCGCTCGATCAGCAGCCGATCCAGCCCCGCGTCGGCGAGCACCAACGGCACCAGGTAGATGCTCTTGGCCGTCACCAGCGGGATCACCGCTTCGCGCTCGACATCGCAAAAGAGCGCAATTTTATCCTTGATGTCTTCATCTATCGGATAATCCGAGCGGCAGACGATCACATCGGGTTGGATGCCGATGGAACGCAGTTCCTTGACGCTGTGCTGGGTGGGCTTGGTCTTGAGTTCGCCGGTCGCACCGATGTAGGGCAGCAGGGTGAGATGGACATAGGCTGTATTGTCGCGGCCCAGGTCCTTGCGCATCTGGCGGATCGCCTCCAGGAAGGGCAGGCTCTCAATGTCGCCCACTGTGCCGCCAATTTCGACAATCGCCACGTCAACGTCGTTGCGGGCCAACTGGCGGATGCGGTACTTGATCTCGTTGGTCACATGCGGGATGACCTGGATCGTGCGGCCCAGGTAATCGCCCCGGCGCTCTTTGCTGATCACCTCTTCGTAGACCTGCCCGGTGGTCACGTTGCTGACCCTGGACAGGTTGATGTCGATAAAGCGCTCGTAATGGCCCAGATCGAGGTCGGTTTCGGCCCCGTCTTCGGTGACAAAAACCTCGCCATGCTGGTAGGGCGACATGGTGCCCGGATCGACATTGATGTACGGGTCCAGTTTTTGCGCAGCCACACGCAGCCCGCGGCTTTTGAGCAGGCGGCCAATCGAGGCGACGGTGACGCCCTTGCCCACCGAGGAAACGACACCGCCGGTGCAAAAGATAAATTTGGTCATACGCTGGCTCCCCTTCAAAGGCTCATAAAAAAGACGAAATTGCCCCTTTGAGGGCAATTTCGTATTCGGTTAGGCTATTGTATGCGATTTTTGTTTCGAGGGCAACTTGGGTGTTTTTGGAAAACGCGCGGCTATGCTATAATGGCTTTGCTGAAAAAAGGCAAGTGTTTGCCAAACTGCTTGTCAAGGTGTTGATCTTACGTTTATCAAGCACATTTGGCAAAGCTCCAAGATACTTGACGTTTTGAGCATCTTGACCTGTTTGTCGCAATCGACCTTTTTTCAGGGGAATTCATAATGGCCTTGCTCGATTTCAAGAGGAAAGCGTTATGCGCGCAATGATCCGCACATCGATCAGTTTGATCGTCATTGTCTGGCTGGCGACCGGCTGCGCGGCCCCGCAAACGCCGCTGCCTACCGCCGAGTCGCTCGCGCCGACGGTGGATGCTGCGGCGACGACGCCCCCCACCCCCATACTCGCGCCCACGCCCTTGCCGCCCGACGCGCCGCAGACGATCACGCTGTGGGTGCTTGACCTGGTTTTCCCGCCCGAAAATACCGAATTGTGGCGGCTCTTTGAGCAGCAGATCGCCGCTTTTGAGGCGACCCGGCCCAACGTGAACGTCGAGGTGCTGCTCAAAAAACGCGATGGTAAGGGCGGTCTCATCGATATGTTGAGTACGGCCAGCGCCGTCGCGCCGGCGCTGGTGCCCGACCTACTTGTGCTGGACACGCAGGCGCTGATTCAGGTCACGCGCGACGGGCTGATTGTCGCGCTGGACGATGCGCTCCCGCCAGAACTGCTCATCGATTTGTACCCTTTTGCCGTCGCCGCCTGCACGGTCGAAGGGCAGTTGGTGGGCGCGCAGTTTCAGGCCAACATCCAGCACGCGGTCTATAACACCAGCAAGATCGCCGTGCCGCCGCTGACCTGGGATGAGGTTTTTGCCAGCGGGGCGACCTATGTTTTCCCCATGGCCGGGCAGGACGGACTGGTCAACGAGGCGTTTTTGCTGCAATATCTGTCGACCGGCGCGGTGCTGCTCGGCGAAGACGACAACCCGGCGCTCGATCCGGTTGCGCTGGCCGACGTGCTGACCTTTTACCAGCAGGGCATTGCCAGTGGCGTCATTCTCACCGACGCTTTGAGCTATCAAAAGATCGAGGATGCCTGGCCCAAGTACCTTCAGGCCGGCGTGGTGATCAGCAACCTTTCTTCCAACCTCTACCTCAGCGGGCGCAGCCTGCTCGAACCGGTCAGCCTGGCCACATCGATCCCCACCCGCGATGGGACGGCGGTGGCCCTCAGCCGTGGCTATGCCTGGGCCGTGGCCGCGCGCGATGCGAACCGCCAAGCGCTGGCTTTTCAATTGCTGGAATGGTTAATGTACACGCCCTATCTCGTCGCCAGCAACCAGGCCAGCGGACACCTGCCAACCCGGCGCTCTGCGTTCGAGCAGATGCAGCGCGATGCTTACACCCGGTTTATGTACGCGCAACTTGAATCCACTTATCCTTATCCCACTTCCGAGCTTCACCTGCGCATCTATCGCGCCATGCAGACCGCCATCGACGATGTGCTGCACAAAAACGTCTCGCCGGAAGAGGCAGCGGCCAATGTGCTCAAGGCGGTTGGGCAGGGGGCTGCGCCGTGAACGAGGCACGGGTGATGGCGCTGGTGCATGCCGCCCTGCGCGCCGTCGATCCGGCGCCGGCGGTGCGCGCCTGTGTGCGGCGTGAAGGCGATGTGCTGCTCGTCGATGGCGTGCGCTACGATCTGTCGGTTTACGAGCGCGTGCGCGTCGTCGGGGCGGGCAAGGCCGGCGCACCGATGGCCCGGGCGCTGTGCGAAATCTTGGGCGACCGTTTTACCGCCGGATGGGTCAACGTCAGGCACGGGGGATTGCTCGATGCGCCCTTGCCGCCCGCGCTGACTTTGTGCGAGGCCGGCCATCCCATCCCGGACGAGGCCGGACGGCACGGGGCGCTGCAAATCCTCGATCTGCTCCGTGGCTTGAGCGAGCGCGATCTGGTTTTCTGTTTGATCTCCGGTGGCGGCTCGGCATTGATGCCCGCGCCCGCGCCCGGCCTCACCCTGGCCGATTTGCAGGCGCTCACCGATGTGCTGCTGCGCTGCGGGGCGACGATCAACGAGATCAATGCGGTGCGCAAGCACTGCTCGCAGATCAAGGGCGGGCTGCTGGCCCGCGCCGCCGCGCCCGCGCCGGTCGTTTCGCTGATCCTATCCGATGTGGTCGGCAGCCCGCTGGACGTGATCGCTTCCGGCCCTACGGTGCCCGATCCGACCACGTTTGGCGATGTCTATGCTATTTTTCAACGATACGCTGTTTTAGATAAAATACCACCAGGTATCCTGGAACGGATCGAATGGGGGATGGACGGCCAAATCGCCGAAACGCCCAAGCCCGGCGATCCCATTTTCGAGCGCGTGCAGAATGTGGTCATCGGCAGCAACGCTTTGGCTGCACAAGCCGCCAAAGCGCAGGCCGAAGCGCTGGGCTTGAACGCGCTGATCCTGTCTACCTATATCGAGGGTGAGGCGCGCGAGGTGGCGCGGGTGATGGCCGGGATCGCCAAGTCGCTGGCCGTCGAGGGCTGGCTGCTGTCGCGCCCGGCCTGCCTCATCGCCGGCGGGGAGACGACGGTTACGCTGCGCGGCGATGGCCGGGGCGGGCGCAACCAGGAACTGGCTCTGGCGGCGGCCATTGCGCTCGACGGTTGGGAGGGGATCACGCTGGCCACGCTGGCGACCGACGGCAGCGACGGGCCGACCGACGCCGCTGGGGCTATCGTCGATGGCAGCACGGTGCGCCGCGCCGCTGCGCTGGGCCTTTCGGCCGCGGATTACCTGGCCGTCAACGATGCGTATCGCTTTTTTGATGCGCTTGGCGATCTGATCCGCACCGGGCCGACCCACACCAACGTCAACGATTTGTTGTTCATTCTGGCCGATTAAACATATCTCAACGAGGAGATAACCGAATATGACCGCTCACACATCATCGAGACGGGTTGCCGTCGTTGCCATCGGCGGCAATTCTTTGATCAAGGACAAAAACCATCGCTCGGTAGAAGACCAATACCAGGCCGCGCACGAGACGTGTGTCCACATTGCGGCAATGATCGCGCAAGGCTGGACGGTGGTGGTCAGCCACGGCAACGGCCCCCAGGTCGGCTTTATCCTGCGCCGCTCCGAGCTGTCGCGTTTCGAGCTGCACGAGGTGCCGCTCGACGCCTGTGTCGCCGACACACAGGGCGCGCTGGGCTATGCGCTCCAGCAAAACCTGTATAACGAGTTTCGCCGCCGGGAGATGCCGCACCAGGTGGTCACGGTGGTGACTCAGGTAGAGGTCTCTGCCGGCGACCCCGCTTTTGAACATCCCAGCAAGCCGATCGGCTCTTTTCTCGACCAGGATACGGCGATGCAGCGCCAGCAGGAGGATGGCTGGCATATCGTCGAGGATGCCGGGCGCGGCTGGCGGCGGGTGGTGCCTTCGCCGACTCCGCTGCGCGTGGTCGAAGAAGCGGTGATCCACGATCTGGTCGAGCGCGGCACCATCGTCATTGCCGTGGGCGGCGGCGGCGTGCCTGTGGTGTCCGATGCGGCGGGGCATCTGCGCGGCGTGGCGGCGGTGATCGACAAGGACCTGGCCTCGTCGCTGCTCGCACAGCGTTTGCAGGCCGACCTGTTCCTGATTTCGACCGCCGTCGAGCAGGTGTATCTGGATTTCGGCACGCCGCAGCAGCGCGCGCTGGAGCGGATCACTGCCGCCGAGGCAAAACGGTACATCGCCGAGGGGCATTTTGCGCCGGGCAGCATGCGCCCCAAGATCGAGGCGATTGTGGCCTACCTGGAAGCGGGGGGCCGGCAGGCCTTGATCACCAACCCGGAGAACATCGCGCGGGCGCTGGCCGGCGAGACGGGGACGTGGATCGTGGCAGATTGATTTGCGCGCGATGCGACTTTAGTCGTATGCAGACTGCCTCCGCTGTGGTAAGATGGGGTCAATTCAGAAACCACAGTGGAGGCAGTTTTATGATGGCTGAAACCAAGATGCGCGTTACACCGGAGGTTTGTTCTTATGTCGATGACGAACACCTTGCCCTGACGCTGGAAATTGCGCTTCCCGGCGTGAGCAAGGATCAGATCAAGCTCAGGATGCACGCCGACAGTTTTTCGCTCTCTGCGCCGCGAGACGATCTCGAATACGTGACTACCATGTCCTTTTGCTGCCCGGTCGATGCCGAAAAGGCGGAGGCCCATTATGAAAACGGGCTGCTGCGGGTCGAGGTGCCTTTTTTGGACCTGATGCAAGACGCGATCAGCGTACCGATCAAATAGACCAAGATTTCTCCCCTCCTTCAAGCCCTCTCTTAAGAGAGGGCTTTTTTTTCGCACAGGTTTTGGGCATACTTTCGGTTCGCTCATTTTGATCGATATATAGAAAATATTTATGAATTACAACAATGGGTAGTCCCCCCGTTAAGTGTTGTTGAGTACTGGGGGTGCTACAGTTGTCA
>CAYRXM010000022.1:0-42107 GCA_964428175.1 uncultured Anaerolineae bacterium | reverse complement strand
CCACCCCCCTATCCTACACTCTTTCCCTACACGACGCTCTTCCGATCTCATTTTGTCACCCGCGTGACCAGCCCCGACAACCCGTTCATGCCGCACCGGCACGAGCGGCCCGAACTATGGTTCATCATTGCCGGTAAAGCCATCGTCTCGCTCGACGGCGTCGATTACCCGGTCGAACGCGGCGATCTGGTCGTCATCGATGGGTGGATTGAGCACGGCCTGCGCGCCGACGTCGAGGCGACCTGGATTTGCCTGGGGTGATCAGAACCCCCATTCATGCATTTTCTGCACGTACTGCGGGAAGGCGATTTCCGGTTCGAGCAGCGTCGGAATCCAGCGCTTTTCCCATTCCAGGATGGCATAGCCGTCGTAGCCGCCTCGGACGAGCATGTCGAGCATGGCCTTGAGCGGCACGTCGCCCTCGCCGAGCAGGACGTATTGGTGCTTGCCGCCCGGCAGCGGGATCGAGTCCTTGACGTGGAGGCTGTCGGTGAACGGAGCCAGGTTGTGGTAGGTCAGTTCGGCCGGCTCGCCGGTGGTGCGATAGGGGTGGTGCAGGTCCCACAGCACACGCACGCGCGGGTGGTTGACCTCGCGCATCAGGCGGGCGAACACGGTCGAGTCGGTCCAGTCGTCGTGCGTTTCCAGCACCAGGGTCACGTCGAAACCTTCGGCTTCGTCGCCGGCCCGGCGCAGGTTTTCGACGACGATAGGCATAATCGAGTCGACGGTGTAGGGGTCGGGCACCCGGCCACCGAACACGCGCAGGAAATGAGTGTCGAGCCGGGCGGCCAGTTCCATGTTGCGGCGCAGTTCGTCCATGTGCTGCTGCATTTCGGCCGGGTCGGGCACGGCAAAGCGGGCGGAGAGGGCCAGCCCCGAAATGGCAAGGCCGCGGTCGGCGAACATCTGTTTGGTCTCGGCCAGCCCTTCGTTGAATTCGGGGCATTTGCTGACATCGATCTGGTCGAGCAGGCCGCGAAAATCGACCGCGTCGTAGCCCATCGCGGCGGCATTGTCGGCGATCTGGCGCAGCGTCCAGCCGGGACAGCCGAGGGTGGTGAAGGATAGTTTCACAAGATCAACTCCTTTGTTCAAGTTAAAGGTTGCGGGTTATAAAGTTTCGAGTTTCGTGTTTGACGTTTCACGCATTACGTTTCACGCATTACGCATTACATTTCACGTCTCAATCCTGCCGGTAATGGCATCCTCTCGAGGTCGGGTTTTCCCAGGCGGCGCGGGCGACAATGAGCGCGTTTTGCACGGCGTTGCGCAGGCCGATCAGGTCGTCGCTGAGGTGGGTGTGGCGGTAGAAAAAATCGATCTCGCGCTGCAGGTGGCGCAGGTCGTCGATGGCCCGGCGCAGGCGGTAGGTGGCGCGGATCAGCCCGACGTAATACCACATGGTACGGCGGATCGTTTCCATATCTTGCCAGAACAGGGCCGGGTCGGTGTCATAGGCAGTCATCGTGTCGTCCCAGGCAGGGATGTGCGCCGGATCGACGCTCAAGCCGTGCGCCGTACCATTGTCGAGGTTGCGCACCGCGTCTTGCGCGGCCCGCGCGCCCCAGACGACGCCCTCCAGCAAGGACGCGCTGCCCAGCCGGTTCGCGCCGTGGACGCCGGTACAACTCACTTCGCCGGCCGCATAGAGGTTGCGGATCGTGCTGCGGCCCCACTCATCGACCCACACGCCGCCGCAGAAATAATGCACCGCCGGAACGACGGGGATCAACTCGCGCGTGATGTCGACGCCATAGTCGAGGCAGGTCTGGTAGATGGTGGGAAAGCGGTCCTTGATGTGCGCCGGCGTGGCGACGGATTGCAAATCAAGGTAGACATTGTTCAGCTTGCGTTCGAGCATTTCCATGTGGATCGAGCGGGCCACCACGTCGCGTGGGGCCAGGTCTTTCCAGGCAGGATCGTAGCGCTCCATGAACGGTTCTCCCGCATCGTTGAGCAGCCGCGCGCCCTCGCCGCGCACCGCCTCGCTGATCAAAAAGCGCGGCGCGCCACGCTTGAAAAAGGCAGTGGGGTGAAACTGGACGTATTCGGCGTTGGTGATGCGCGCGCCGGCGCGGTAGGCCATGGCCAGCCCGTCGCCGCGCGCGCCGGCCGGGTTGGTGGTGTGCAGGAAAATCTGGCCCAGCCCGCCGGTGGCGAGGATGGTCTTTTTGGCCAGCACGGTGCGCACGTCGCCCGAAGCCTGGTCGAACAGATACGCGCCAACGCAGCTCAGCGGCGCGTACACGTCCTGCGGGCAGCGCGAGTGGTGCGAGGGGGTGATCAGATCGACGGCGGTGTGGCCCGTCCACAAGGCCACGTTGGGCCGCGCGCACACGGCGGCGATCAGTTTCCTTTCGATTTCCAGCCCGGTCGCGTCACCGACGTGCAGGATGCGGTCGGCCGAGTGGGCGGCTTCGCGGGTGAAAGCCAGGCTGCCGTCGCTGTGGGTGTCGAACTGGACGCCGGCCTGTTCGATCAGGTACTTTTGCACCAGGCGCGGGCCTTCTTCAGCCAGCAGGCGGATCGCCGGCCAGGAGTTGGCCTCCGCCCCGGCGTGAAACAGGTCTTCGACCAGAAGGTCGGCCGAGTCTTGCGGCCCACGTCCGATGATGCCGCCCTGCGCGTAGCGAGTATTGCTTTCAATAGAATCACCTTGCGGAGTAACGACGAGAATGTCGAGCCCGGGGTTGGAGGCAGCTTCCAGCGCAGCGACACTGCCGGCCACGCCGCAGCCGAGGATGAGCAAATCGACAAGTTGGTGTTCAGCCATAGCTGTTTCCTTTGACCGCCAGCGGTTACAAGTTCAGCATTCGTTCCAGCGCCAGGTTGGCCCAGCGCGCCGTTTCCTGGTCGACGCGGATGACGTTGACCGGCTTTCCTGCGATGCAAGAGCGCAGCGCATCGCGCAGGCCTTGCGGGTGGGTACGGTACATCGCCCCGCACAAGGAGCGGGCCAGCGGCACGACCGTCTTGTCGGGATGCTGGCGGGCCAGCCGGCCGACCATGTTGATCTCGGTGCCGACGGCGACTGCACTGCCGGGCGCGGCCTGTTCGACGTACTGGATGATTTGCGAAGTTGAGCCATAGGCATCGGCGGCCCGGACGACGTCGACGGGACATTCGGGGTGGACGATGACCTTGATGCCGGGGTACTGCGCGCGCACCTGCCGGACGTGTTCGGCGGTGAAAAAGGTGTGTACGTGGCAGTAACCTTTCCAAACGACGACGGTGGCTTTGCGTGCTTGTTCCAGGCTGGCTTCCGGCGCATCGGGATCCCAGACAGCGATTTTTTCGCGTGGAATGCCCAGCGCGAGGGCCGAGTTGCTGCCCAACCACTCGTCGGGAAAAAAGATCAGGTGTGCTTTTTCGCCCAATGCCCACCTGAACAGTCGCTCGGCGTTCGACGAGGTACACACCGCGCCGCCGTGCCGCCCGCAGAAGGCCTTGAGCGCAGCCGACGAGTTCTGGTAGGTGATCGGCAGCATATCATCGCCCCACATCTCACCGAGCATAGTCCAGGCTTCCGTGGCCTGCTCGACGGTGGCCATTTCGGCCATGGGGCAGGGCGCGTCGCCGGCGGGAAGAAGCACCGTTTGCGCCGGGTCGCAGAGCATGGCCGCCGTCTCGGCCATAAAGTCCACGCCGCAAAAGATGATATAGCGGGCTGCTTTTTGCTGCGCTGCGGCGCGCGACAGTTCCAGCGAGTCGCCGGTCAGATCGGCAAATTGAACCACCTCGTCGCGCTGGTAGTGGTGGACGAGGATGACGGCGTCGGAGTCGAGTTGGGATTTGGCGGCAGAAATTTGCTCGAAAATATCCTCATTAGTCATGAAATATCTCCATCTGCGGTATCATTCTATCTCGAGGCTGATGTCCAATGCCGTCACCGAGTGGGTCAGCGCGCCGACCGAGATGTAATCGACGCCGGTTTCGGCGACGGCGCGCACGGTCTGCAGGTCGATCCCGCCTGAGGCTTCCAGCGGAACGCGCGGCCCGGCAGGCCGGGCCGCCACCCATTCAACCGCCTTTTTCATTTCGGCAGGCGACATATTGTCGAGCATGATCCGGTCGGGGGCGAGGGTGACGGCCTCTTCCAGTTCGGCCCAGGTCTTGACCTCGACCTCGATCGGTAAATTTTGCACATTATGCGCGCGCACCCGCTCGACGGCGGCGCGGATACCCCCGGCGGCAGCGATGTGGTTGTCCTTGATCAGCACCATGTCGTCGAGGCGCATGCGGTGGTTTTGCCCGCCGCCCAGGCGCACGGCCCATTTGTCGAGCAGGCGCAGGCCGGGCACAGTTTTGCGCGTGTCGAGGATGACGGCGCCGGCGCCGGCGACGAGATCGACGCAGCGGCGGGTGAGCGTGGCGATGCCGCTCATGCGCTGCATCAGGTTGAGCGCAGTGCGTTCGGCGGTGAGGATGGCCTGCATCGGCCCCTCGACCGTGCCCAGCGTGTCGCCGGCAGCAATCGGATCGCCGTCGAATTTTTCAAGCGTAAAGACGATGTCCGGCGATACCTGGCGAAACACCTCGTGGGCGACCTCCATCCCGGCCAGGATGCCGTTGGCTTTGGCGAGGAATACGCCGCGCCCGGTCAGGCCGGGAGGCAGCGTCCACAGGCTGGTCACGTCGCCCTGGCCGATGTCTTCTTGCAGGGCGCGGCGGATGGTGGTCTGAAGATAGATGCTGTCGATCATGGCTTTCCTTTCATCGACCGTTGGCGGTGATCACGATGCAGGTATTGTACACCGTCGATGGAGGGATGTCAAAGTTTTTTCGTTTCCCCGGTTGTGTGTTATACTGGGCACATCTTTGTACAATGGAGGCAAGATGAACCCACGCCAGCGATTCCGCGAAACGCTGCTTTTTGGCAACCCCGACCGAATCCCACTCAACCCCGGCGGCCCACGCGAGTCGACGCTGCGCGCCTGGCACGAGCAGGGTTTGCCCGAAGGGGTGAACTGGTATTCGTATTTGCTCGATCTGTTGGGCATCGAGCTGGAGCATACGCAGCCGCACGTCGATCCCGGTGTGTCATTCAAAATGATCCCCGAATTCGAAGAAAAGGTGCTCGAACACAAGGATGGTCATTACATCGTCCAGGACTGGATGGGCGCCGTCACCGAGATTTCCGACCAGTACGATTACACCTATATCCGCTCGGCGCGCGATTTTGTGACCCGCAAGTGGCATCGCTGGCCGGTGCAGAACCGGCAGGATTGGCTGGAGCGGATGAAATGGCGCTACAACCCGCACGATCCGCTGCGCTTTCCCGCCGATTTCGAGGCGCGCTGCCGGGCGCTGCAAGCGCGCGATTATCCCCTGTCGGTGAGCATCAACGGGCCGTTCTGGCAGATGCGCGAATGGCTGGGGCTGGAAAACCTGTGCATGCTAATGCTCGACGATCCCGATTTCATCATGGAACTGGCCGAATTCTGGACTGACTTTGTTTCGGCCACGTTGGGGCAGATCACCGCGCGGGTCGAGCTGGACTGTGTGTATTTGTCCGAGGATATGGCCTACAAGGCGCACCCGATGATCTCGCCGCGGATGACGCGTCATTTTCTCAAGCCGGCTTATGTGCGCTGGGTGGACGAGATCAAGGCCAGTGGCTGCCCGCTCATCGATATGGACTCGGACGGGGCCATCGAATTATTGATCCCGATCTGGATCGAGTCGGGGATCAATGTCTGCGATCCAATTGAGGTGGCCGCCGGCAACGACATTGTCGCCTTCCGGCAGCGCTTTGGCCGCCAGATAGCCTATCGCGGCGGGATCGACAAGCGGGCCATCGCCGCCGGTGGGGAGACGATGCGCGCCGAGGTGATGCGGGTGGTGCCGCCGTTGCTCAAGGACGGCGGGTTTATCCCCGGCTGCGATCACGGCGTGCCGCCGGACATAAGCTGGCCCAATTTCATCGCCTACACGCGGCTGCTGGCCCAATTGACCGGCTGGCTGTAAAGTGGTTTGGTCAAAATGGCCGATTGGGGGTATAATACCGCCCCAGCAGATATGCTGGAGGATGGTATGAGCGAAAAACCGATTATCGTCGGCGTCGCCGGGGGCACAGCCTCGGGCAAGACCACCATCTCGGATGCCATCCTGGCCCGTGTGGGGCGCGATCGGGTCGCATTCATCCAGCACGACGCCTATTATCGCAACCAGAGCCACCTGCCGTTCGAGGAGCGGGTCAAGGTCAATTACGACCACCCCGACTCGCTGGAAACCGAGCTGCTAATCGCGCACCTGGACGCGTTGTGCCGCTGGCAGGCGGTCGATATGCCGGTCTATGATTTCGCGCAGCACACCCGCGCCGCCCAGACCCGCCGGGTCGAACCCCGCCCGGTGATCCTGGTCGAAGGGATTTTGATCTTTGCGGAAAAGGCGCTGCGCGAGCATTTTGACATCAAAATCTATGTCGACGCCGACCCCGATCTGCGGGTGATCCGTCGCATCCAGCGCGACATTGCCGAGCGCGGGCGCACGGTCGATTCGGTGGTCGAGCAGTATTTGCGCACGGTGCGCCCGATGCACATCGAGTTTGTCGAGGCCAGCAAGCGTTACGCAGATGTGATCATCCCGCACGGTGGATTTAATTTAATTGCCATCGATATGGTTTCCACGCGGATCATGTCGATGCTGCACGGTGAGGAGGCAAATGGCGCCCAGAATTCATCCCACGGCTGACGTATCACCCGGCGCCGTCATCGGCGAGGGGACAAGCATTTGGAACCAGGTTCAGGTGCGCGAAGGGGCGATCATCGGCGAGGGCTGCATCTTGAGCAAGGACGTGTACATTGACGCCGGCGTGCGCATCGGCAGCCGGGTCAAGATTCAAAACGGCGTGTCGGTCTATCACGGCGTGACCATCGACGATGGCGTGTTCGTGGGGCCGCACGTCTGCTTTACCAACGACAAATACCCGCGCGCGATCAACCCGGACGGGTCGCTCAAGGGAACCGAAGATTGGACCGTGTCGGAGACGCACATCGGCTATGGCGCGGCGCTGGGCGCGCGGGCGGTGATTTTGCCCGGCGTGTCGGTGGGCCGTTGGGCGATGGTCGCTGCCGGGGCGGTGGTGACGCGCGACGTGCCGGATTACGGGCTGGTGGTGGGACACCCGGCGCGGCTGAAGGGCTTTGTCTGCCCGTGCGGCGCGCGGCTGGTTCACGCGGAAGGCGGCGCGTTGCGCAGCGAGGATGGCGGGCGCTGCCCCGAATGTGGAACCGAGATCGCGCTCACCGCGGAAGCCTGGGCACAGTTGGGCAGCTGAAAAAAGGACGGTCAAAATGGCAGAAAAGGATGTCCACGAGGCGACCAGTGTACCCTATAGGACGTCTGCGCCGCGAACGCGAGAGCGCAATCTGCGGCAAAGGCTGCTCCATATACTGCTGACCCCGGAAGAAGGCCCGCAAATGAGCTATGAGGAGTTCCTGGCCTGGGCCGATGAGGACACGCTGGCTGAATGGGTCGATGGGGAGGTCGAGATGACGTCGCCGGCAAGTAGCATCCATCAAGACATTGCGGATTTTTTGGTCAGTGTTTTGCGTCCGTTTGTCGAGCAGCACGGCCTGGGGCTTGTGCGTAGCGCGCCATTCCAGGTCAAACTCGGCGACTCGGGCCGCGAGCCGGACCTGCTCTGGCTGAGTCAGGCGCACCTGGATCGGCTCAAGGAGACCTACCTGGATGGGCCGGCCGACCTGGTGGTGGAGATCGTGTCTCCGGAGAGCATTGGCCGCGACCGCGGCGACAAGTTTTACGAGTACGAGCGGGCCGGTATCCCCGAATACTGGCTGATCGACCCGCAGACCCGGCGCGCTGAATTTTACCAGTTGGACGAGCAGGGACAATACCAGCTCGTGCCGCCCAACGCCGAAGGGGTGTATCACTCGGCTGCTTTGCGCGGATTTTGGCTGCGTGTGGGCTGGCTGTGGCAGCCGCCGCGTGTGCTCGACGTGCTGCGCGAACTGTCATTGATTTAGAGTAACTGTTCAGCCATACCAAACGAGCGTCGATTTCAACAGGCTCAATCCAGGGGGCGAGCAGAGCTTTTGTTTTGCAAAAGCCTGTATCGAGACCACGCGAGCATTTACAATGGACCTGCTTGGTCTCGATACGTCGCCGCCAAGAACGCGGTGACTACTCGACCAGCGCAGGTTGAGCAGTTACGATTTAGAAAGATTGGAATGGATTTTCAAGCTCTTTTATCCGCAATCGAGGACAAGACGGCGCAGGTGGCGGTAATCGGCCTGGGCTACGTGGGCCTGCCGGTGGCGGCCAGTTTTGCGCGGGCCGGGTTTACGGTGCGCGGCCTCGATGTGGACAAGGACAAGGTGTCCAAGATCAACATCGGTGTGTCGCCGATCGAAGGGCAGGAACCCGGTCTGGACGAGCTGGTGGCCCAGGTGGTGGGCGATGGCCGGCTGCGGGCGACCACCGATTACACGACGTGTGAAGCAGCCGATGTGGTCTTGATCGCCGTCGAAACGCCGATCGACAGCGTCCACCAGCCGCGCTACCGCGCGCTGCGCGCGGCGCTGCGCTCCCTGACGCGCTATCTCAAGCCGGGCGCGCTGACCATCGTCGAATCGACGATTGCGCCGGGGACGATGGCCCGCCTGGTGCGGCCAATCCTGGAGGCGCACGGGCGGCGCGTCAGCGGGCGTGATTTTTACCTGGTCCACTGTCCGGAGCGGGTGATGCCGGGGCGGCTGCTGCGCAACCTGGCTACCATGAGCCGGGTGGTCGGCGGCGACACGCCGGAAGCGGCGCGGCTGGCACAGACGTTTTACCGCAATGTCGTCCAGTCTGACCTCGATCTGGCCGACTGCGTGACCGCCGAACTGGTCAAGACGGCGGAAAATGCCTACCGTGACGTGCAAATTGCCTTTGCCAACGAGCTGGCCTTGATCTGCGAGCAGGTGGGCGCCGATGTGTGGCAGGTGCGCGAACTGGTCAACAAGAGTCCGGATCGCAACGTGCTTTACCCCGGCGCCGGCGTCGGCGGACACTGCATCCCCAAGGACCCCTGGCTGCTGGCTTATGGGGCGAGCGACGCGATCAAGGCCAGGCTGATCCCGGCAGCGCGCGAGATCAATGACGCGATGCCGCTGCACATGGCCGAACTGACCGTTGATGCACTGGCCCAGGCCGGCGTCGAGATCGAAGAAGCGCGGGTGGCGGTGCTAGGCTATGCTTACCTGGAAAACAGCGACGACACGCGCAATTCGCCGAGCATTCCCTTGATCAGCCGGCTGGAAGAACTGGGCGCCGAGGTGATCGTCCACGACCCGTTCGTGCCGTTGTACCGGCAAGACCTGCGCGAGTGCGTGCGCGACTGCGACGCCGTGGTGGTGATGGTCAAGCACGATGCGTATGTCGGGCTCGACCTGGCCCGGCTGAAGGATTGGAGCGGCGGCAAGGTCTTGATCGATGGGCGGCGGGTGTTCGAGCGGGCGCAGGTGCAAGCGGCCGGATGGGTGTATCGCGGCGTGGGGATGGGACAGTGAAGGGGCGGGCGGCGGAGCGGATTGTAGTATGCTTTACTGCTTGATAGAGAGTGAGTATTGATGCCCTATCTTGAAGGAAAAAATATACTGGTTACGGGCGGTGCCGGGTTCATTGGCAGCCACCTGATCGATCAATTGGTTTCGGTCAGGCCAGCCAAGATCGTCGTTGTGGATAACTTTTTTCTGGGCACAGAGGAAAATCTGAGCCAGGCGCGCCAGGTATATGCACCTCTTTCCATTTACCGGCTTGATGCTGCCAATCTGGCCGCAATGCGCCAGGTGGTCGAAGCCGAATGTATCGATGTCGTTTTTAACCTGGCGGTGGTTCCTTTGCCCACTTCATTGCACTATCCGCTTTGGACGATTCATACCAATATAGAAATTGCCACCACGTTTTGTGAATTGGCCCGCTGGGGAGCGTTTCGTACGCTGGTACATTGTTCTTCTTCTGAGGCCTATGGTTCGGCTTTGTACAGCTCGATGGCCGAGAGCCATCCGCTGGTTCCTACGACGCCTTATGCGGCCAGCAAAGCTGCCGCCGATCAGATTGTGCTCTCGTATTGCCAGACATTTGGGATTGACGCGGTCATCGTGCGTCCTTTTAACAATTTTGGGGCGCGCCAAAATCCCGGCTCTTATGCGGGAATCATTCCTATTGTGCTCAGTCGGGTTCAAAATAATGAACCGATCGAGATCTTTGGGGATGGGTGTCAGACACGCGATTATGTCTTTGTTCGCTATACCGCAGAGGCCATGATCCGAATCTATGAATCGGAGGCGACCCGCGGGCATGTGCTTAACGTGGCAACGGGGCAAGAGATTTCGATCAACGAGTTGGTTCGTCGTCTGATCTGTGTGATAGGGGTGCCCTCTTATCCGGTCGTTCACACCGATCCTCGTCCCGGTGATGTTCGCCGTCATCGTGGCGATGTGACTTTGCTCAAGCAGTTGACCGGATTTGAGCCGCCGGCTATTTCGGATCAAGACCTGGAAGAAACTGCGCAGTGGTATTTGCGGAAAAGAGGTCAATAGAGGACTCGATGATGCGATTGAATATCCCTCTAACCGATGATCGCGAGCTAGATGAAATCGCCCAGGTTTTGGCCAGTGGGTATATGACGCAAGGCCCCAAAACTGCCGAGTTTGAAAGGCTGGTTGCGGAGTATATTGGCTGCCGCTATGCATTTGCAATGAGTTCTTGTACGACGGCGCTTCATCTTGGCCTGATCGTATTGGGTGTGCATTCGGGTGACGAGGTCCTGGTTGCCGATTTTACTTTTCCGGCCACAGCAAACGTTGTCGTGCAGCAGGGGGCTGTACCTGTTCTGGTGGACATCGACCTGGATACGTTTACGATGGATGTGCATGATCTCGAGTCCAAGATTACCGAACGCACCAGGGCAATCATCCCCGTTGACACATTTGGCTGCGCGGCCGATATGGGTGCGATCATCGAGATTGCCGACCGGCATCGCATTCCGGTGATTGAGGATGCCGCGTGTGCTATCGGCTCCACTTATTATGGACGGTTTTGTGGCAATCTGTCCACTCTGGGCTGTTTTAGCTTTCATCCGCGCAAAGTGATTACCACCGGTGAGGGCGGAATGATTACGACCAATGACCCGGAACTGGCCGAGCAGATCGGTCTGCTGCGCAGCCATGGCGGCGTGCGCGATGGATATTACTACCGGTATGAAGCCGCCGGCTTTAATTACCGTTTGAGCGATGTCTTGAGTGCGATTGGGGTGGCTCAAATGGCCAAGCTGCCCGATTTGCTCCGTCGCAAACAGTTGTTGGCGCACCAACTGAAGCTGCGGTTAGCCGACATACCCGGCATTCGCGTGCCCCTCGATCCACCCTGGGGGGGGCATATTTACCAGTCTTTTGTGGTTTTGGTTGATGCGGCGCTGGACCGAGATCGAATGATCGACGAGCTGCGTGTCCGTGGCATTGAAACGACACTGGGCACGTATGCGCTGCATGCCCAGCCTTTTTATCAGCGCCAGTACGGATATGTTTCGGGGCAGTTACCCCATTCTTTTGCTGCGTTCACTCGCACGCTTACCTTGCCGCTTTATCCGCAAATGAGCGAGGCCGATTTGGATACGATCGCGCTTCACCTGCGAGCTGTGATCGCGTCTGGTCTTGCTCTGCGAGCGGATCGCTGATGACTAAAAAGCTCATTGTTCTGGGTACGGGGGGAAATTGTATAGATATTCTCGATGTATTGGATGCCATAAACGATCGGTGTGGGGAACGCAAGTACGAGTGTGTCGGTTTCCTGGATGACAACGCGCACAAGTGGGGCCAATGCATCGCCGGCGTACCGGTTCTTGGCCCATTGACTCTGGCGCCCGATTATCCCGAGTGCTTTTTTGTCAATGGGATCGGCAGTGTGAATACCTTTGTCAAAAAGCGCGAGATTATTGCCCGTGCCGGCGTCTCGCTTGATCGGTTCGAAACGGTGGTTCATCCGTCGGCCAGTGTGTCCAGACTGTCAAGCCTGGGCCACGGCGTGGTTGTCTTTCAGCATGTGACGGTCGCGTCCAAGGCCCGGGTGGGCGATCATGTGATCGTTTTGCCGCATAGTGTCATTAGCCACGATGCTGTCATTGGCGATTATACGTGCATTGCCAGTGGCGTGTGCATTTCCGGTCTGGTCAGGGTCGGACACTCGTGTTATTTGGGCACTGGATCGGCTATTCGTGAACGTGTTCAGATCGGCGACTGTTGTTTGGTGGGGATGGGCAGCGTCGTCTTGGATGATGTTCCCGATGGCGCCGTTGTGGTCGGTAACCCGGCGCGGTTTCTTCGCCAGGTCGGCGATGTCGCGGCAGAGGGGTCTTTCTAGTCGCGCTTGTCGTCTTGGGTAAAGCATTTCTTGAACCAGTAGACACAGCAGGGTCGGCGGCAAGTTGCAGGAAGAAGGGCAGCCAGTAGTAGCCGGTGGCTTATCCTGATACATCGATACCATCGCATTCGAACCGATTGAGCGCATCGAGCAGCAGCCATTTGGCCAATCCATAGCCCGGCTGCGAGTTGTCGAAGGCTTGGTGCTGCTCGATGAATCGGTCATCTGGAAAGAACAGGCAGAAATCGGCCTGCTTTTGGCTAAAGTCGATGCCAACTTGTAAACGGTGACAACCATTGGTTGTAGACATTTTTGTTCTCCTCAAAAATGAGTTGGTGTGGGCGGGTCGTGCGGGTGATATTCACCCACCGGGTATCCCGGCACTCGTTGGAGCGGCATCCTGCGGGAAGTACACCCGAGCGGCTAATTAGCCCTCACCCGCTGCTGAGTGTATCCACAGGCTGCTACCCTGTAGCTCAACAGCGTTAGGGGCATCGTGCACGGTCAGACGTTATTCCCCAACGAACCGGGAGTCAAACTTAACCAGACGTAGCCTGCAGGTCCAAACAGGCCAGGCAAGGAGACACAGACTTGCCTGGTTAACCCGCAGTTTGGCCCTTACCCAACCAGGGTCTATTGTCGTCGGAATGCCCTTTTTTCGCGATACAACAGGTATTCTATTCAAGGAGAAAATATGAATTGGAAATCGGCTACTGTTCTAGTGACAGGAGGGACTGGATCATTTGGCAAAAAATTTGCAGAGATAATGCTGCTTGATTATCAGCCTGAGAAGTTGATTATCTTTAGCCGTGACGAACTCAAACAGCATGAGATGCGAGTTTCTGGATTCAATGGTCCGACACTGCGTTATTTCATTGGAGATGTGCGCGACAAAGAACGCCTATGTCGTGCGATGCATGGTGTGGACATTGTAGTTCATGCGGCTGCACTGAAACAAGTCCCTGCCTGCGAATATAACCCATTTGAGGCAGTCAAGACCAATGTCTTGGGTGCAAAGAATATTATCGATGCGGCGATAGATACCGGAGTAAAGCAAGTTTTAGCGCTCTCGACCGACAAGGCTGTGAACCCAATCAACTTGTATGGCGCGACCAAGCTGGTGGCCGAGAAGATGTTTGTGCAGGGGAATGCGTATGCCTCCGGGAAAACGCATTTCAGCTGCGTGCGGTATGGGAATGTGGTGGGGAGCCGGGGCAGTGTGATCCCACTGTTCAAACAGCAACGAGAAAGTGGGCGTATCACGATCACGGACGAACGAATGACCCGCTTCTGGATCACCCTGGAGCAGGGTGTGCAGTTTGTGATTCGCTGCATTGAGCGGATGCATGGCGGGGAAGTGTTTGTTCCCAAGATTCCTAGCATGAACATTATGGACCTGGCCAAGGCGATCGCTCCTGGTTGTACGATTGAAACCATTGGGATTCGTCCAGGGGAAAAATTGCATGAGGTATTGGTCTCGGCGGATGAGGCTGGGCAAGCGTTGGAATTTGAGGATATGTATGTGATCCAGCCGGCGCATCCCTGGTGGCAGGTTGATAACTGGCTGGACGGGAAACCGCTGGAATATGGGTATAGTTACGGTAGCGATACCAACACGCAGTGGTTAACCACCGATGAACTGCGCGCGATGGCAGGAGAAATGTGATGGGCGCAAGACTGGCAATTGAAGGTGGTGTCCCAGTGCGCTCGGCTTTATTGCCTTACGGACGGCAATCCGTAGACGAAGCCGATATTCAGGCCGTGGTGGAGGTGCTGCGCGGCGACTGGCTGACGACCGGGCCAGCGGTCCGCGCGTTTGAGGATGTGGTGGCGATGTACACCGGTGCCAAAGAGGCCATCGCCGTCAATTCGGGTACGGCAGCCTTGCACGCGGCCGCCTTTGCGGCAGGGATCGGCCCCGGCGATGAAGTGATTGTCCCACCGATTACTTTTGCGGCCACGGCGAATTGTGTCTTGTACATGGGCGGTACTCCCGTCTTTGCCGATGTGTGCCCCAATACGCTCAACCTGGATCCGGAAGATGTCACGCGCAAAATTACGCCGCGCACTAAAGCCGTGATTCCCGTAGATTATACCGGGCAGCCCTGTGAGCATGACGCCCTGCGAGCGCTGGCTGAGCGTCACGGATTGATGGTGATCGAGGATGGGGCGCACGCCCTCGGCGCGACCTACCGGGGGAGGAAAGTGGGCACACTCCACCCCATGACTACGCTCAGCTTCCACCCCGTCAAGCACATCACCACCGGCGAGGGTGGGATGATCGTCACCGACGACGCAGAGTTGGCGACCAAGATGCGCGCCTTTCGCACGCACGGTATCACGGCAGATTTTCGCCAGCGCGCGGAGGCCGGGTCGTGGGTGTACGAGATGGTTGCTCTGGGATACAACTATCGTTTGCCCGACATTAACTGCGTATTGGGTTTAAGTCAGATGAGGAAATTGGATGCGTGGCTGGTGCGACGGCGGGAGATTGCAGCGCGGTACACTGAAGCTTTTGCGACTATGCCGGCGGTGGAAACGCTGGCCGTTTTGCCGCACACCGAACCGGCCTGGCACTTGTTCATGATTGAGTTGAATCTGGCCGCCCTGCGCGTGGGGCGCAAAGAGGTCTTTTCGGCTCTACGCGCCGAGCACATTGGTGTGAACGTGCATTACATCCCAGTGTACTGGCATCCTTATTATCGGCAGCTTGACTATGAGCGCGGGCTATGCCCGGTGGCAGAAGCCGCCTACGAGCGGTTGATCACCCTGCCGATGTTCCCGGCAATGAGCGATGCGGATGTGGATGATGTGATCATGGCGGTGCAGAAGGTGACGGAGGCCTACGCGGCATGAGGGTCGTGGCGATCATTCAGGCGCGGATGGGCAGCACGCGGCTGCCGGGCAAGGTGCTGCGCGACATTGGCGGTATGCCGATGCTGGCGCGCGTGGTCCGGCGCGTACAACGCGCAAAACTGGTGGAACAGGTGGTGGTCGCTACCAGCACCGAAAACTCCGATGTCCCTATCATTGAAGCGTGCGCCTCACTAGGGGTTCAGGTCACGCGGGGCAGCGAAACTGATGTGCTGGATCGCTATTATCAGGCGGCGCGGCGTTCCCATGCTGAGGCGGTGGTACGCATTACGGCGGATTGCCCCTTGATTGATCCGGGTGTTATGGATCAAGTAATCGCGGCTTTCCTGAAGCAACGCCCTGATTATGCCAGCAATATCATCACCCGCACATATCCACGGGGGTTAGATACCGAGGTGCTGACGATAATGGCGCTAGAACGCACCTGGAAAGAGGCTATCGAACCTTATCAGCGGGTTCACGTCACGCCTTATTTTTATCAAAATCCACAACTTTTTCGTCTGTTAGCCGTGACCAGTACCCAAGATTATAGCCAACAACGCTGGACGGTGGACACCGCTGAAGACCTGGCTTTTGTACGGGAAATTTACCGCCAGTTGGGGAATCGTGACGATTTTACATGGTGCGAAGTCCTGGCACTGATTCAGTCTGACCCGACGTTGGCGGAGATGAACACGGACATCCATCAGAAGGCGTTGCACGAAGGGTAAGTGATGGCAATTGCCCCGCTGCTCATTCGCGCCGATGCAACAACCCAGATGGGAATGGGCCACGTGATGCGCTGTCTGGCATTGGCGCAGACGTGGCAGGATGCCGGCGGCGCAGTTACGTTTGGCGCGACGGCGCTGCCTGAGTCTCTCAAAGCGCGCCTGTACGCGGAGGGGATGGCGGTTCACTCGTTAACGGCGCCGGCCGGAACGACAGAAGACGCAGCGCAAACAAGCGTGCTCGCCGGGCAAATGGGTGCCGAATGGGTAGTGATAGATGGCTATCAATTTGGGGCTGAGTACCAATGCGCGCTCAAAGCGGCCGGCCTGCGGGTATTAGCGCTGGATGATTACGGTCACGCCGCATACTACTATGCCGATGTCGTCGTCAATCAAAACATCTACGCTGACGAGAGCCTGTACCCTCACCGTGAACCTTCCACACGCCTGCTTTTGGGGACGCAGTATGCCCTCTTGCGCCGGGAGTTCTGGTCATGGCGTGATTGGCAGCGGGAAATCCCTGAAGTGGCGCGCAAGGTGCTGGTGACGTTAGGCGGGGGCGATTCCAACAATGTGACTTTGAAAGTTATCCGGGCTTTGCAGCTAATGGATATGCCAGATTTAGAGGCGACGGTAGTGATCGGTGGTAGCAATCCGTACTATGGAGAACTAAAAGCCGCGATTACCTCTACTTCTTGGATCCAGCTAGTATGCAATGTCACCAATATGCCAGAGTTGATGGCCTGGGCGGATGTAGCTATTTCGGCGGCGGGGAGTACGTGCTGGGAGTTGGCGTTGATGGGATTACCCAGTCTGTTGATCGTACTGGCGGAGAATCAACGGCCGATTGCAACGGGGATGGCGGAGGATCAGGCGGCTGTGAACCTGGGAGAACATTTTGCGTTGACAGCGACGCAAATAGCAGCGGCTTTGACCAAAGTCCTAAACCAGGCAGCACGACGTCACATCCTCGCCCAACAAAGCCGGGCGTTGATAGACAGCCATGGAAGCCAGCGCGTGGTAGACTGGATGCAGCAAAGACTGATTTTACGCCCGGTTCAGGCACTTGACAGCGAGTTGATCTGGAATTGGGCTAATGACACGGCGACACGCGCGGCCTCTTTTTCCTCAGAGATCATCCCCTGGGAAACGCATGTGACCTGGTTCACAGAACGCCTGAACGATCCGCACTGTAGCTTCTATTTGGCGCACGATGCCACAGGCGCCCCGTTGGGGCAGATTCGTTATCAGCTAGAAGGGGAAGCGGCGACGGTGTCGGTGAGTGTGGTGTCAGAGCGGCGGGGCAGCGGCTATGGCGTGGTTTTAATCCGGGCGGGGACACAGCGATTGTTTGCGGACACCCCAGCGCAATCCATCCACGCTTACATCAAGCCGGAGAACCTGGCTTCCGCAAATGCTTTTGTACGCGCGGGATTTACGGAAGTTGAGTCCACGACGATTCACGGAATGAACGCTCGTCATTTTGTGTATAAAAGGAAGGCATGAAATGAGTATCGTCATCGGAGACCATAACATTGGCGCCGGTCATCCCACTTATGTCATCGCCGAAATGTCTGCCAATCACAACCAGGATTTTGATGCAGCGGTACGCATCCTGCACGCGGCCAAAGAGTCTGGCGCGGATGCTGTCAAACTGCAAACGTACACCCCCGAGACATTAACCATTGACTGTCACAACAAGTATTTTCGTATCGGCAAAGGAACTATCTGGGAGGGCAAGAACCTCTACGCGTTGTATGGCGAAGCGTACACGCCGTGGGAGTGGCAGCCCAAACTCAAGAAGATTGCCGACGAGCTGGGCCTGGATTTGTTTTCCACGCCCTTTGATAAGACGGCAGTGGATTTCCTGGAAGAAATGGGCGTACCTGCCTATAAAATCGCATCCTTTGAGACTGTAGATATACCCCTGGTACGCTATATCGCGCAACAAGGGAAGCCGATCATTATGTCCACGGGGATGGCGACGCTGGCAGAAATTGAGGAGGCCGTGACTGCAATCCGCGAGACGGGGAATGAGCAAGTCGCACTGCTGAAATGTACCAGTGCATACCCGGCCCTGTCGGAAGAAATGAACTTGCGTACGATCCCGCACCTGGCGGAAGCCTTCGGCGTCGTGACCGGCCTCTCCGATCACACACTGGGGATCGCCGTGCCGGTGGCGGCGGTGGCGTTGGGCACGCGCATTGTGGAGAAGCATTTCACACTCTCCCGCGCCGAGCCGGGACCGGATAGCGCGTTTTCGTTGGAACCGCACGAATTCAAGGCGATGGTCGAAGCCATCCGCGTGGCCGAAAAAGCCGTCGGGCACGTCTTCTACGGGGTGACGGAACGCGAGCAGGCCAGCCGGGTCTTCCGGCGATCGTTGTTTGTGGTGAAGGATGTGCAGGCAGGAGATGTGTTTACAGAAGAGAACGTGCGCTCGATTCGACCGGGGTATGGATTACACACCCGTTATATGGATGAGGTGTTGGGGCGGCGGGCCGCACAGAATATCCGGCAGGGGACACCCCTATGTTGGGATTTGGTCCGATAGCTTTGGGGCACAATGAAAAACACGCCTTCTCCCCTTGAACCGACCTTACCGCCTGCCCCCAATGAAAACGCAGCGCAACAACCAGAGTCAACGCCAAAACCCGGCCTGCCCCTGGAGTCTCACGACAACACCCCTATCGCCTATCGTGCCGTGCGCGGCGGGGTGTGGGTAGCGTTGAGTTCATACTGGACTATCGGGTTCGGTTTTTTAATCACCATTGCCTTGACGCGCGTCCTTTCCCCCGAAGCCTTTGGGCAATACGCCTACGCGCTGTTTTACGCGAATCTTCTGTCGTTATCTCCCAAACTGGGGCTTAAATATGCTTTTATCCAACATAAGGAGACCAATGCTGAGGTTTTAGGCACCTATCTCGTCCTGGAATTTCTCGCAATAGCGGTTAGCTTGCTCTTGACAATACTGTTCTCTTTGGTGTTGCCTTCGTCAGTCATAGCGATCTGTCTGGTGTTGGCGCTCACAGCCTTTGCCAACCTGGGCGGCGTCGGCGCGTTGCTGTTGGATAAGGAATTGCGCCTGGGACGCACCAGCCTGATTGAAAGTATTGTCATTCCTGTTTCGTATGCGCCAGCTTTCATCTTCGCCCTTCAAGGCGGCGGCGCGTGGAGTTTGGTAGCGCAAGTCGTAACGCAGCGCATTCTCACGCTGGGCGTGTATGTATGGTTGTTGCAGCCACAGTTGCCCCAATTGTTGCGCGCGCACAAATTCTTTAACCGGCAACTGGCAGGGCGTTTCTTGCAGATGGGCGTCACTATCGGGCTTTCGACTTTTGTGAGTAGCCTGACTGTAGAGTTGGATAACTTTCTCATCGGCCGATTTGTGGGCGAAAAGACGCTGGGGTATTACGACCGAGCGCGCCGCATATCCCATTGGCCCAGCACGTTACTGACCAATATGGTTTCCCGCACTTCGCTCTACACATATACAAAAATCCAAGATGAAACGCAAAAACTCAATAAAGCGGTCACTCTGGTCTCCTGGGCCATCACGTTATTGGGGTTTCTCATCGGCTTGACCATTTTCATTACGGCATCCGATTTGGTCCTATTGCTCTATGGTCAAGAATGGTTGTCAAGTGTTCCCTACCTGGAAATCCTGATCTTTGTTTCGGTGGTATTGCCCTTGCTTGAGAACATGTCCACCCTCTTTACCGCCATTGGCAAACCGAAAGTCATCTTGAGCACCTCCCTCCTCCAAGTAGGCATTATGGCGGTGGTGGGGCTGCCGTTGACTTTGACGTGGGGCGCTCTGGGAACCTGCATCGCCGCCGTCCTGGCCGTCACAAGCAAAATTGTGGCGATATTCTGGGTCATGAGACGTCAACTGGGATTCCGTTCCTATTCAACCCTGCTTGTTCCTATGGCAGCCAGCGGTTTGACCCTGCTTTGTTATCAAGTGCTGCAAAACTGGATTGACTTTGACCAATTTGCGTTACTATTACGGGTAATCGCAAAAAGCCTTGTGGCTGCTACGTTCTATGCCCTGTTCGCATTTGGACTGCATCCTAAAACGCTAAAAGATCGCGTCGGGTATATTGGCGTTTTGTTAAAAGGAGAGCGCCTACCAGTCAATAATGAGGAGACCAACCAATAATGATCAAAACTATCAGCTCATGGATTCGTCGCCATCGCTTCCTATACGCAAATCTGCGCGCACTTATGTACAAAATCTGGAGCCTGCCAATGCTAGGAAAAATCATCCCCGACCCGGTGGAACTACCGCAGATGGAAACTATTGGACGGCGCCTTGCGGCGGAGCCTCTCGCAAAAACCACCGACGGTCCCCGCATTCTATTCTTTACCCTGCGAGGTTGGTCCATTCAGGTTGGGTGGGACGCCGTGCTGGCGGCTGCTTTGCGCCTGCGCGGCGCTGATGTGCAATTCTTCACCTGTGGCAAGGGATTTCCCCTATGCGATATCGCTTCATGCAGTGTCTCTCCCCCGATGCCCTGCGCATTTTGCGCGAATTATGTTGAACGCGCTCTTGCTGCCTGGCAATTCCCCATCAAACATTTGCGCGATTTCATCACTTCGGAGGAAGTAGAAGCGTTAGCCAGACAAGTTGAAGCGCTGGACTATGAAAAGTACGAACAGTTTGTCGTGGACAATATTCCAGTAGGACAATTAGTAAAAACCTCCGTGCGCTGGTTCCTATCCAGCGGAACAATTGGCGACGATGACTTATCTCAACGCTCCTACAAGCAATTTCTCATCAGCGGCGCGATGATGGTGCGCGTCGGACGCCGGTTGCTCGATGTCGTCCAACCTGACAAACTCTACGTACTGAACGGCCTGTTTTTTGCCGAGCGCATTATGCTCGAACTGGCGCGCGAGAAAGCCATTCCGTTCGTGACGCACGAAGTAGGCTTTATGCCGAACACCATTGTCTTCGCGCACAACCGTATCGCGGGGCACTTTGATCTTGACGAGGCCTGGCAAAAATACAAAGATATCCCCTTGACCACTGCCGAAGCGGCGCAGTTAGACGAGTATCTGCTCGCGCGCCGCAGAGGAAAACGGGATGCCGCTGCCTACTATCCATCCATTCAGGAAGATGAACAAAAAATCGTCGAGCAGCTCAATCTTGACCGCGGCAAGAAGATCGTTCTCATGCTGACCAATATTCTGTGGGATAGCGCTGTCCTCGACCGCGAGCGCATCTTTGACAATATGACAGACTGGCTAGACACCACCATCCGCCACTTTATCCCCCGCCAGGATGCCCAATTAGTGATCCGCATCCATCCGGCCGAAATACGTCTGCCGATGCACGAAACGCGGGAAAAAGTGGCCGATTTCTTGAAGTCGCGCTTTGCCGATCTACCCGACCATATCAAGATCATCTACCCGGAAAGCGCGATCAGTTCCTATATATTGATGAACCTGAGTCATGTAGGGTTGATTTATACTTCGACCACCGGATTGGAAATGGCCCTGGGCGGGAAACCGGTGATTGTCAGCGGCGAGACACATTATGCCGGCAAAGGTTTCACGTACGATCCCGAAAACCGTGAAACCTATCTCCAAATGCTGGCGAATCTCGAAAAATTTGAACCCATGTCAACCGCCATGCTTGAGTCCGCGCGACGGTACGCCTATCTGTTTTTCTTCCGGTTCATGCTGCCCTTCCCGGCCATCACGATGCTGCCTGGCGCACGCCTGCAATTTAATTTCGAGACATTGGACGCGCTACGTCCTGGCGCCCAACCCGAAATTGATTTGATATGCGACGCCCTTTTGAATGACCAGCCCTTCCTTCGTCCAACAGGGGGTACAGGGTGATCATAACAGAAAATCTCCCGCCTAGTTCATCCTCAGCTCCGCCCCACCATCAAAAGCCCCATATTGCGCTAGGCTATCGTTGGGGACAAATTGCGGCCGCTCATCACATGGAACGCGCCCTCCGCGCGTGGGGATACCAAGTCACTTATGTCGGCCTACCCTACCGCGAGCGCGGTGGTTGGGATGGCGCAATGCCCGTAGCGCAACTGTTGGCTGAACTGCCTGAGCCACCCACTCTCTATCTCTGGATTGATTCGGCCGGTCGCTACTTCCCCCCCGGCATCGCCGACCTCCCCATCCCTACCGCCTGCTACCTCATCGACGTCCACCTCGGCCACTGGCGGGAAAGCGCGGCGCGGTTCTTTGACGCCGTCTTCATCGCCCAAAAGGACTACCTGCCCGCGTTCCGCGAGGCCGTCGGCCACGACCAGGTTTACTGGCTCCCGCTGGCCGCCGCCCCCGACGTGCACTACGACCACGGCCTGCCCCGCCTGTACGACGTCGGCTTTGTCGGCAATATTGCGCGCGCGCACCAAAAGACGGCGCGGGCGCGCCGCCTCAAACGCATCGCCGAACGCTTCCACACCAACGATCTCTATCGCCCCTACACGCCGGACGAAGTGGGCGAAGTCTACAGCCAATCGCGCATCGTCTTCAACACCAGCATCGCCGGAGACGTCACCATGCGCGTCTTCGAGGGCACAGCCAGCGGCGCCCTGCTCCTCACCGACTCCATCGCCAACGGCCTGGAAGAACTGTACGAACCGGGGCGCGAGATCGTCACCTTTGAGGACGACGCTGACTTGCTTGAAAAAATCGCCTACTACCTCGCGCATGAAGAGGAACGCGCCCGAATCGCGCAGGCCGGCCACCAACGCGCCATCACACAACACACTTACGGACAGCGCGTGCAGACCCTCCTCGAAACGGTGGTGGCGTCGACCTTCCGCCAGTGTGCCCCCATGCGCACGGCCAGCCCTGAAGAATGTCGCAAAGCGCGCCTTGACGTGCTCACCCATTTGTACATGCTCGATGCCATTTTTGACGAAGCCAAAGCGGCCGGATACGGCCCGCTGCGCCGCTTCTGGACTGCACTGCCGTGCCTGATCCGCCGGATAGTGGTATAAAGTGATAACCGATGCGCGTACTCTACATCGCCCGTTACCGTAATGCCCTCATGGAGCGCAAAATCGCACTCCTCGCAGCCTACCCCGACATCGAACTGACCTTTGTGCGCCCTGGTCGGTGGCACGACGCCTACGGTCAGGTAGAATTGCCCGTGATCCCCAATCAGCCCTATCGTACCCTGGCTGTGCCTCTCATCGGCTCACCAACCGACCATCACCGCGTCCTTTACCGCACCTTGCGCTTCGGCATGACCGCCTTCAGTCCCGACCTCATCCACGCCGAAGAGGAACCGGACAGCCTTGCCGCGCTGCAAATCGCCCTGGCGCGCCGCCTCTTCGCGCCGCGCGCGCGCCTCATCCTGCACACCTGGCAGAACCTGAACCGCCCAAAAGCGTGGTACGTGTGGCAAGTCACCCGCACGACCCTCCACCAGGCTGACGCCATCCTCGGCTCCACCGCCGAAGCCGTGGATGTGCTGCGAGAGATGGGCTATACCGGTCCGGCCGAAATCATCTTGCAGGAGGGTGTCAATTTAGAAGTTTTCCAGCCCCAAAAGAAATCTCCCACTTCTGAGAAATTCACCATCACCTACGCCGGGCGGCTGGCCGAAGAAAAGGGCCTTGACACCGTGTTGCACGCGCTGTTCCACCTGGATACCCGCGCCCACCTGATGCTCATCGGCGATGGCCCGGCGCGCGCCGGTCTGGAAGCCCTGATCCATAGCCTGGGTCTTGACGAACGTGTCACTTTTACTGGGCCGGTGCCGGTCGCGCGCATGGTAGAACTGCTCAACCAAAGCCATGCCCTGGTACTGCCTTCCCGCACGCGCTCCTGGTGGAAGGAGCAATTTGGGCGCGTGTTGGTGGAGGCGATGGCGTGCAAAGTCCCTGTCGTAGGCTCTGACTCTGGCGCGATCCCTGGTGTCATCGGCGGCGCGGGGCTGGTTTTTCCTGAAGGTAATGTGGATGCTCTAGCCGAATGTTTGCAACGTCTGATTGCGTCTCCTGAGTTATGCAATACACTAGCGGAACAAGGCTATCGTCGTGTACAGCAGTACTACAGCCAGGAACGCATTACCGAACAAACTGTGCAGTTCTACTGGCAGATTGTATCCTCTGTCTTGACAGTCTACAATACGCAAGCACCAACCAGAAAGCCCTTGAACAAGCGCCGAGTTGGAAAGCAAAGAATAATGTCTCACTATATCCTTGACGCCCGCACCGCCGCGCCGCATTTTCCCGGCATTGGCCGTTACGTGACCAACCTGGCCCGCGCCTTGATGCCCGAACTTTTGCCGGATGATCGCTTGACAGTTCTTTACGATGCAAAATATCCGCAGTTCTGGCCCGATTCGCCGCAGTTCCAGGCCGTTCCGCTCGACGTATCTCCGTTTGGATTGGCGCAGCAGTGGGTCGTCCCCCGGCTGCTGAAACAACTCGACGCCGATTCGGATGGTCCCATCCGCTATCACAGCGCCTACTACCTGATGCCCTACCGCCCCGGCGTGCCCACCGTGCTGACCGTGTACGACGTGATTCCGCTGCGCTTTCCGGCGCAGAGCACGCCTCAGGCCCGGCTGCTGTTTCGTTGGGCGACGCGGTTGGCTTTGCACGCCGCGCGGCAGGTGGTGGCCATTTCTGAGGCCACCCGGCAAGATTTCATCCGGCATTTTCACATTTCGCCGGGGCGCATCACCGCCATCCCCCTGGCTGCCGACCCGGCCTTTTGCCCGCAGCCGCCGGAGGCGATTTCGGCCTTGCGCGCGCGTTACGGCCTGCCCGAGCAGTTCGTGCTCTACCTGGGCAGCAACAAGCCACACAAAAACCTGGTTCGTCTGATCGAGGCATGGAAACTCGCAGCTCGCAACTTTCAACCTCCAACTTGTCCCCTGATCATTGCCGGCGCCTGGGACGCGCGCTACCCCGAATCCCGCCGACGTGTAGAGGCACTGGGGCTTGAGAATTCGGTGCGCTTTCTCGGTCCGATGGCAGAAGCCGACCTGCCCGCACTCTACAGCGCAGCGACCGCGTTTGCCTTTCCCAGCCTCTACGAGGGCTTTGGCCTGCCGGTGTTGGAGGCGATGGCCTGCGGCGCGCCGGCCGCCTGTTCGAACGTCTCTTCGCTGCCGGAGGTGGCCGGAGACGCCGCCCTGACCTTTGATCCACAGGACACCGACGCCATCGCCAGGGCGCTCGCTCAGCTCTGCGCCGACGCCGACCTCCGCGCCGAATTGCGTGCGCGTGGGCTGGTGCGTGCGACGCAGTTCTCGTGGCAGCGCACAGCACAAGAAACGCTCAAGATTTATCGCAAGGTGATGACATGAACATCCTCCACCTATACAAAGACTATTTCCCCGTCCTTGGCGGCATCGAGAACCACGTCCGGCTGCTGGCCCAAGGCCTGCGCGCGCGCGGCGTCGATGCGCGCGTGCTGGTCACCAACACCGCCCGGCAGACGGTGCGCGAAACAATCGACGGCGTGCCCGTGACCAAAACCGGGCGCTTGCTGAATGTGTCTTCCGCGCCGGTCAGTCCGGCCTTTTACCCCGAACTGATCCGCCTCAACCGCTGGGCCGACCTGGTGCATCTGCACGCGCCGTACCCGCCCGGCGAGATCGGTCAGTTGTTCCTGGGTCGGCGGCCTTTTGTGCTCACCTATCACAGCGACATCGTCCGTCAAAAGGTGCTCGGCTTTTTCTATGCCCCGTTTCTGCGCCGGGTGCTCCACCGCGCCAAACGAATCGCCGTCGCCAGCCCTACTTATATCCAGACCTCGCCCTTTTTGCGTCCTCGGGCCGACAAGTGCGAGATCATCCATTACGGCATTGACATGAGCCATTTTGCGCCCACGCCCGAAGTCGACCGCCGCGCGGCTGAATTGCGGGCACAGTACGGTTCACCCTTGATCCTTGCCGTGGGCAAACTGCGCCACTATAAAGGCATCGACGTGCTGATCGAGGCCATGCATCAGATCGATGCGCGTGCGCTCGTCGCCGGCGAAGGGCCGATGGGGCCGGCCTGGCGGCAAAAGACTCAAGATGAAGGTCTGGCCGACCGCGTGCTGTTTCTGGGCCGTGTCTCCGACGATGATCTGGTCGCGCTCTACCACGCCGCCGACCTTTTTGTGCTGCCCTCGACCAACCGCGCCGAGTCGTGGGGCATCGTCCAAACCGAGGCGATGGCCTGCGGCCTGCCGGTGGTTTGCACCGAATTGGGCACCGGCACCTCTTATGTGAACCAGGATGGCGTCACCGGGCTGGTTGTCCCACCCGGCGATCCCGACGCGCTGGTCGGCGCGATCAACACACTGCTCGCCGACCCTGCACTGCGCCGCCGGATGGGTGAGGCGGCGCGTCAACGCGCGGCGACGATGTTTTCCAGCGAAGCGATGATTGAGCGGACATTGGCGCTTTACGAGCGCGTTCTTGATCGCCAAGCTTGGCACAAGGAATGAGTTGCATGAAACTGGATGTACAAAATTTGGGCAAACAATTCCAATCCGGGCAGTGGGGACTGCGCAACTGCTCGTTTTCATTCGACGGCGGCATGATTGGCGTCGTCGGGCCGGTGGGCGCGGGCAAAACGACGCTGCTGCGCCTGCTGGCGACGGTGATGTGCCCGACCGAGGGGCAGATACTCTGGGACGAGGTCGATGTTTTTCGACGGCCCGCCAACGCGCGGCGCAGACTGGGCTATCTGCCGCGAGATTTCGGCGGCTATCCCGGCGTTTCGCTCCGCCAATTCCTGGCCTACCTCGCCGCGGTCAAAGGCCTGACTGGCCAGCGCATCGATCAACGGGTGACGCAGGTCATGTCCGATTTGGGCCTGGCAGAATATGCCGGGCACACGCTGGGGCAGTTTTCGCTCGAACTCCGGCGGCGCGTTGGGCTGGCCCAGGCATTGCTGGCCGACCCGGCGCTGCTGCTGATCGACGAACCGGCGGCCGGCCTGCCACCGCACGATTGGGTCGCGCTGCAACCCTGGCTGGCCTGTGCGCTTGAATCGTTGACCTGTGACCGGCCGCTTGCCCTGATCGCCACCGATGACATTGCTCAGATCGCCGATCTTGCCACGACCTTTCTGCTGCTCGCCGCCGGCAAGCAAGCCGAGCAGACGACGGCAGCCGAGATGATCGGGCGGGTGCATGGCCGGGTGTGGCAGGTGACGGTCGATCAGGCCGCTGCTGCCCAACTGCGCGCCCGGCGCCTGATCGCCGGGCAGGATCGCCGGGGCGATCAGGTCGACTTGCGCGTGATCGCCGATGCCCCGCCCGGCCCGGATGCCGTTCCCGTCAATCCCACGCTTTCCGACGCATACCGTGACTGGATTGGGAGGTAGCGATGACCTGGAGTCTGCTGGTTCGCACCATTGCGCTCAATTTACGCCTCGCATTTCTCCGCCCCGCCGGGCTGGCGCTGCTTGGCGCGTTGATCGTCTGGGCAATCGCCGTGCCCGGCATTGGCGTCAATCGATCTGAATTCCTGATCCGCCAGCAGGCGCTCGGCCATCCGCCCCTGTCCGACGCGCGGCTGGCCGGCCTGGGCGCTGGACAAGTGGCCAGCGGCTGGATGACGCTGCTGGGCGTGTGGTTGTTCATCAACAGTCTGAACCGCGAGCGCGACAGCAACCTGGACCAGGTCCTCGCCGCCTCGCCGGTGCCGGGATGGTTCTTTGTGTCGATGCAGTACGCCAGCAATGTGCTTGTATTGCTTGTGGGGGCACTCGTCGCTTACCTTGTTGCAGCGCTCGCTTTCCTGTTTCGCGACACGGGAGCGTTCTTGCCGGCCGAGTTTGTGTGGCCGGGCCTGCTCTTTCCCCTCGGCAGCGCGTTCCTGCTGGCCGCACTACCGCTCGTGCTGGACGTGCTCAATCTGCACCACGTCACGCGCATCATCGCCTATGGCCTGCTCGTCATCCTCTTTAACCTCGGCCCGTTTGCGTTGTCGGCGATGACACACCTGGATCACCCCCTTCACCCGCTTTTCCAGCTCTGGTTGAGCGCCAATCTCGGCCTGGATACATTTGGCGTCTGGTATCTGCAAGGCTACCTCGACCTGATCTTTGCCATCGTCGATCAATCCGGATCGACGGACGTGCCGGCCAATCTGTTCTGGCTGATTGTGGCCCGTCCCCGGCTTTTCGCCGCTGGGCTGGGCTTGCTCATGGCCGCGTTCGCCGCCTGGCGGTTCCGACGTTTTAGCGTAATTGCTCAGCCTACGCGGATCGAATAAGACAAACACAGGGGAAAAAATTAGATGCGCCACTCGATTTGTTTGCTCCTGATTCTGTTCATACTCGTCTCGGCGTGCGCGCGCTCGCCTTCACCCGGCCCATTGCCGACGGCAACGGCCTCATCCACGCCGGCCGCGTCGCCGACGATGGTTCCGGCAACTCGACCGGCGCGGGATGCGACGCCCCCCGTTGGCCTGCCTCCTGGGACACTCTATCCGACGGCGACGCCGCTTCCAACACCAACCCCATCGCCGATATTGTCTGTATTTCCTTTGCAAGTGGGAATGTCCTGGGTGTACACGGTAACATGGGAATACTGGGATCGCAGCGCAAGCTATCTCGATGGCGTACATTGGGCCGGGTTTGTCACTCGAACCGTAAGCAACGTCCAGGTTACCCACAAGGGCTTGCTGTTTCAAATTGATGTGTACGGTTTGCCGGACGTGGCTGCCGAGCACGATTTGCACCAGGAATATCAGGTCGAAAACAACCGCATTTTGGGCATTGAGCGAGATATGGAATTGGTCTGGCCGCTTGAGGCAGGACAAACCCTGGGGGTTTTGGGCGGGATGGAGCCCCAGACTGATGGGCAGTATGTCTGGACGGTCGGCGGGCCAATAGATGTGCAGACGCCGGCGGGAAATTTTTCGGGGTGTTACGTGATAGCGATATTTACCCGGCCGGATAACAAATCGCTGTGGATTTGCCCGGAGGTAGGCATCGTGCGGGAAGAATACAACCACCACGGCAGTGTAGACAACCGATATTGGGAACTGTACCGTTTCATCCAAGAAAATCAGGACGAACAAGAAGCGGCGTGGCCCTCCTGGTGACGGGCTGTGCGGCAAAAAAATCCCGCCAGGTCAACCTGGCGGGATTTTTTTCGGCTCACTTACCACGCATACGCTTCCGGCGCGGGGCCGCCGGGGCCGGGCCAGATTTCGTCCAGCCGGGCCAGCGTTTCGGGTGACAGGGCAATGTCGAGCGCGCGCAGGCTGCCTTCCAACTGCGCCAACGTGCGCGGCCCAATGATCGGCCCGGTGACGGCAGGGTTGTGCAGCAGCCAGGCCAGGGCCACGTCGGCGGGTGTCTCGCCCAGGTCGCGGCACAGCGCTTCGTAGGCTTGCAACTGGGCGCGATGTTTTTCGATGCTCTTTTGCACGCCTTCACTTGCTCGCCGTCCTTCCGACGCTTTCTGTACACCGCCCAGCAGGCCGCCGGCGAGCGGGCTCCACGGGATCACCCCCAGGCCGTAGGCCTGTGCGGCTGGCAGCACTTCCAGCTCGACCGTGCGGTTGGTCAGGTTGTAAACGCTCTGCTCGGAAACCAGGCCCATAAAGTGCCGCGCTCGCGCCGCTTCCTGCGCCTGAGCGATGTGCCAGCCTGCAAAGTTGCTGCTGCCGACATAAAGCACCTTGCCCTGCTGTACCAGCGTCTCCATCGCCTGCCAGATTTCCTCCCACGGCGTGCTGCGGTCGATGTGGTGCATCTGGTACAGATCAATGTGGTCGGTTTGCAAGCGGCGCAGCGAATCTTCGCAGGCCTGGCGAATGTGATAGGCCGACAGGCCGCGGTCGTTGGGGCCGTCGCCCATCGGGCCGTAGAGCTTGGTGGCCAGGACGATCCGCTCGCGCCGGCCGCCTTGCGCCAGCCAGCGCCCGATGATTTCCTCGGTATAGCCATCGCTGACCTCGCGCCCGTAGCGGTTGGCGGTGTCCCAAAAGTTGAAACCCAATTCCAGCGCGCGATCCATGAGCGTGTGGCTGTCGGCCTCGCTCGTGCGCGGACCCAAGTTCATGGTGCCCAGCACCAGCCGGCTGACGGTGAGGCCGGTGCGGCCCAAATGTGTGTATTTCATTTTTGTGTGCTCCTTTATGTTGAAAATTTGTGTTTCTCTTGAAATTTACACCAAATCGCAAGCTTCTTCGGGCATCCAGTGGGCGTCCTTGCCCTCCCACTTGACGTTGCAGCCGATGGGGTTGGTCAGCGGCTTGCTGATTGGCTTGCCGGCCAGGTGTTCGGCCAGTGCGTTTTCGAGGTCGTTGACGGTCATCCTGCTCGTGTCGCGCGGGTTGTCGACGCCGCGCCCGGTATAGACCAGTTTGCGCTGGCGATCAAACACATAAAAGTGCGGCGTGCGCAGCGCGCCGTAGGCGCGGGCCACATCCTGCGACTCGTCATACAGGTAAATCCAGGGGAATTTGTACCGGGCCATCCGTTCGACCATGTGCGGCCAGTCGTCTTCGGGGTAGGTGTGCTTGCTGTTCGAGTTGATGCCGACAAAGCGCACGCCCTGGTCGGCGAACCTGTCTGCCGTGGCCCGCGTCACCTCGTCCGAGCCGGTGACATAGGGGCAGTGGTTGCAGGTGAAAAAAATCACCAGCGTGTCGGCGCCGTCAAAATCGGCCAGCGAATAGGTCTTGCCGTCCGTTGCCGGCAGATTGAAATCGGGGGCGGTTTGCCCCAGTGCAAGTGTAAAAGCCATTTTCGTTCTCCTTTTCCTGTTCAATAACCCAATTTTTTATCGACCACGTTGCGCAGCGGTTGGCCCGCCGCGTAGCGTTCGAGATTGTCCAGGAATATCGCTCTGGCCCGTTCTTCGTAGCGCGGCGTGCGCCCGGCATAGTGCGCGGTGACGATCACGTTGGGCGTCGTCCACAGCGGCGAGTCGGCGGGCAGTGGTTCGGTTTCGAACACATCCAGCCCTGCGCCGGCGATTTGGCCGCTGTTGATCGCCTCGACCAGCGCCGTCTCGTCGATTGTGCCGCCGCGCCCAATGTTGACAATATAGGTAGTCGGTTTCATCGCCTGGAACTCGCGCCTGCCAAACATCCCCCTGGTTTCAGCCGTCAAGGGAACGGTCAGCACGACGAAATCGGCCCCAGGCAGCAGATCGAGCAGCCTGTCCGGGCCGTACATCGCTTCGACGTGGGGCGCGGGTTCGCTGGCGTGGCGGCGGATACCGAGCACGCGCATGCCCATCGCTGCGGCGACCTCGGCGGTGCGCTCGCCGATGGCGCCCACACCGACCAGGAGCATCGTTTTGCCATACAGTTCGAAAATATTGCCGCCCTCGGCGCGGTCCCATTCGCGCTGCGCCTGTGACTGCACCGCGCGGGGCAGGCCGCGGGCAAAGGCCAGCAGCAGGGCGAAAATGTGCTCGGTGATCTGGATCGGATGGACGCCGGAGGCGTTGGTAAGGACGAAATCCATCGCGACGGCCTGTGGGTAGCGCGCCAGCCAGTCGGCGCCAGCGCCCCACTGCTGGTACCAGTGCAGATTTTCGGCCTGCAGGAGCAGGTCGTGCGGCAGACGCCGCGCAGCCACCTCGATCCGATCCAGGACCGCCTCAATCTCGGCCCGGTCATCGCTGACCAGCAGGCGCAGGCCGGGTGCGCGGCGCTGGATTTCTGCGCGCAGTTCATCATCGACGTTGCCGGGATGATCGCCATATAGCAAAATGTTCATCGCACCTCCACAAAACTGATATGGTGGTCTGACCACCAAACCACTCTTCTAACTTTACCACATTTGCCGGGCCAAGTCAAGCGACTTGAGTCTTTTTTGTGATTCCTGTCACTTACCTATCCTGCCGGGCTGTGATACAATAAAACCGACCGAGTGGTATGTTTTGGAGGTGGGGATGGCCCGGCAACAGCGCGGCGCAAAAACCCGAACCAGATTGATGGACGTGGCCGAGGCCTGTTTTTCCAGCCAGGGCTACGATGCGACCGGGATCGCCGAAATTTGCCGCCGGGCCGGGGTCAGCAAGGGCGCGTTTTACCACCACTTTGACAGCAAACAAGCGCTCTTTATGGCGCTGCTGGAGCGCTGGCTGAGCGGGCTGGAGGTCTATTTTCTGGCTGTGCGCGATGGAACGACCGATGTCCCTGCCGCGCTGCTGCAAATGGTCGATGGCCTGGCCTTGATCCTGAGCGAACGGCGCGGGCAACTGCCGATCCTGCTCGAATTCTGGCTTCAGGCGGCGCACGATCCGGCGGTCTGGACCGCGGCGATAGCGCCGTATCGCCGCTACCACGAGTATTTTGCGCACATGTTTCGCGCCGGCATCGCCAATGGCACCGTCAAGCCTATCAATGCCGAATTGGCCGCCCAGATGCTCGTTTCGCTGGCCGTCGGGCTGCTGCTGCAGGGGTTGTTCGATCCGGACGGCGCCGACTGGGCCTCGGTCGCGCGCCGGAGCATTGAGATGTGGGTGGGGGAAATAAGGAGCGAAAAGATATGAACGTGTTGTTGACCGGCGCATTCGGTAACATTGGCAAGAGCACGCTGGAAGAGCTGGCCCGGCGCGGGCACGCGGTGCGCTGTTTCGATGTGTCGACCAGGAGCAACCGCAAGACGGCGCAGCGATATTCCAAGATGTTTGGCAGTCAGATCGAGGTGATGTGGGGCGATCTGCGCCGTCCGCAAGATGTGGTTCAGGCTGTACAAGACCAGGATGTCGTCATTCACCTGGCCTTCATTATCCCCAAAATGTCGTCCACCGGCGTCGAGTCGGAAAAAGCGCCCGATTGGGCCTACGAAATCAATGTCGGCGGCACGCACAACCTGCTCCAGGCCGTCGAGGCGCAGCCCGAACCGCCCCGACTCATTTTTGCCTCGTCTTATCACGTCTTTGGCCGCACGCAGCACCTGCCGCCGCCGCGCACAGTGCTCGACCCGGTCGACCCGGTCGAGCATTACACCCGGCACAAGATCGAGTGCGAGCGGATGGTGCAGTCGCTCCGCTCGGATTGGGCCATTTTTCGCCTGTCGGCTTCGATGCCTTTTGCCATCCGCCTCGATCCGGGTATGTTTGACGTGCCGCTCGACAACCGCATGGAATATGTCCACTCGCGCGACGTGGCGCTGGCGTTTGCCAATGCGCTGGAAACGGACGCCGTGTGGGGTCGCTTGCTGCTGATCGGCGGCGGGCCGCGCTGCCAATACCGGTTTCGCGAGATCGTCGGGCGCATCCTCGGTTCGATGGGCGTGGGTGCGCTGCCCGAATCGGCGTTCAGCACGGTGCCCTTTTGCACCGACTGGGTCGATACGTCGATCAGCCAAAAGCTGCTGCGCTACCAGACCCGCGATCTGGACGATTATGTCCGCGAAATGCGGGCGCTGCTCGGCTTTCGAATTCCCCTGATTCACCTGTTCCGGCCCCTGGTTCGACGTTGGGTGCTCGGCCGTTCGCCGTATTATCGCCGCCGTCGCGCTGCGCCCGAACCGCTCCCGGCTGCCGAACGAAACCCGGCTGAAGAGCGAGCGCGGATCGCCGAGCAGGTGGCGCAAACGCCTTCCCTGTTCGTCTCCGCCCTGCCGCTGACGCCGGAAGTCAAGGCGCTGCTGTCTGAAACGGTCAAGACATTGAAGGGCAAGGCACGTCTGCGCTTTATGGCCCGCGCCGTCGAAGCGCTGGGCGACGAAGGTACGCACAAGGCCGAGCAAGAACTGGGCTGGTCGCGCCAGGCGATCCTGTCGGCCCTGCGTGAGCTGCACGGCAAAACAGCTTGAGACAAGCGCGCTGACGACTCGAAAGCCTCGATCCTCGTGATCGAGGCTTTTTCTTTGCTCCTCCAGCCCAAGTGTGTTAAAATAGCCGCAGTTGTCAACTCTTACGAAACGAGGCAAGCCCAATGAAATGCCGTCCAGGCTGCGGCGCGTGCTGTATCGCGCTATCCATCTCATCACCGATTCCAGGTCTGCCGGACGGCAAGCCAGCCGGCGTGCGCTGCGTGCAGCTCAGCGACGACAACCTATGCCGCCTGTTTGGCCGGCCGGAGCGCCCGCAGGTGTGCATCGATCTGCGGCCCAACGAAGAAATGTGTGGTCAGACAACCGAGGATGCTTTGCGTTACCTGGCCTGGCTCGAGCAGGCCACCGCGCCGGATTGAGAGGAAACCAATGAGCGATACAAATCGAGACGAGCGACAGCGAATGCGTGAACTGGTTTCGCAAATCCAGTTTCACAATTATCGCTATCATGTGTTGAACGATCCCGTGATCAGCGATTACCAATACGATCAACTGTTTCGCAAACTCCAGGCGCTGGAAGCTGCGCACCCCGACTGGGTGCAGCCCGATTCACCCACGCGGCGGGTGGGCGGCGAAGCGTTGGAAGGCTTTGAAAAGGTGCAGCACGCCCGGCCCATCCTCAGTTTGGCCAGCGTGGTCAATGCCGCTGGCGTCCGCGCCTGGTTTGAGCGTATTGTCAAACTGCTGCCGGCCCAAATCTCCGTCAACGACCTGGCCTTCACCGTCGAACCCAAGTTTGACGGCCTGACCGTGGTGCTGGAATACGAGAACGGACTTTTGCTGCGCGGGGCCACGCGCGGCGACGGCGAGGTGGGCGAAGACATCACCGCCAATCTGCGCACCATCCCCGGCGTGCCGCTGCGCATCCCGGTGGATGAAGAAGGCTTGTCCGCGCCGGCCCGCCTGGTTGTGCGCGGCGAAGCCTATATGCCGCTGGATCGCTTTGCGGCCTTTAACCGGCAGTTGGACGAGGCCGGCGAAAAGACTTTTGCCAACCCGCGCAACGCCGCCGCCGGCTCGCTGCGCCAGCTCGACCCGCGCATCACCGCCCGGCGTCCGCTGGCCGTTTATTGCTATGCCATCATCGACGCTGAGGGGGTTTCTTTTCGGTGCCAATGGGAATCGCTCTGCTATCTGCGCACAATGGGCTTTCCGGTCAGCGGCGAGAGCACGTGCCTGCACACCATCGATCGGGTGATCGAGTACTGCCAGCAGTGGATGAGCAAACGCGACACGCTCAATTACGAGGTCGATGGCATCGTGATCAAGATCGACGATTTGGGCGTGCAGCAGGCCCTGGGCGTGGTCGGCAAGGACCCGCGCGGTGCGCTGGCCTTCAAATTTCCCGCCCGCGAGGCGACCACCCGCCTGCTCAACGTGGCGATCAATGTGGGGCGCACCGGCATTCTGGCCCCGGCCGCTGTGCTGGAGCCGGTCGAATTGAGCGGCATTACGGTGCAGAATGCAACTTTGCACAACTTTGAAGATATTGAGCGCAAGGATATCCGCATCGGCGACACGGTGCTGATCAAGCGCGCTGGCGACGTGATCCCCTATGTGATCGGCCCGATCGCCGATCTGCGCACCGGCAGCGAGCAGCCGATTGCGCGGCCCACGCACTGCCCCTCGTGCGGCGAGCCGGTATTCAAGATTGAAGGCGAAGTGGCGATATACTGTCAAAACCCGGGTTGCCCGGCGCAGGTCGTGCGCCGCATTGAATACTGGGTTTCGCGCAGCGCGATGGATATTGCTGGCCTGGGCACGCGCATCGTCCAGCAGTTGGTCGATGCCGGGCTGGTGCGCGACGTGGCCGACCTTTACGCGCTGACCGTCGATCAACTGCGGCCGCTGGAAGGGTTTGCCGAGAAAAAAGCGCGCAACCTGGTCGAAGCGATTGCCGCTTCCAGAGCGCAGCCGTTTGCCCGCGTGTTGGCCGCGCTGGGCATCCAGGGGGTGGGGGGGACGATTGCCGAACTACTGCTGGCGCATTTTCCGTCCATCGACGCGCTGGGCAAGGCGGCGGAAGAAGAAATCGAGGCCATTCACGGTATGGGCGAGCACACTGCGCAGAGCATCGTGCAGTGGTTTGCCAACGAGCGAAACCAGGCTCTGGTCGCCAGGCTGACTAAAGCCGGTTTGCAGATGGAGGCTCAATCTTGGGCCGGCGATGTGCTGGGCGACCTGCCACTGGCCGGCAAGACCTTTGTCATCACCGGCACGCTGCCCACGCTCGGCCGCGATGAGGCCACGGCGTTGATCCAGCGTTATGGGGGCAAAGTGACCGGCGCGGTGTCGGGCAGCACCGATTACCTGCTGGCCGGCGAAAAGGCCGGTTCCAAGCTGTTCAAAGCGCAGCAGCTTGGCGTGCCGGTGATCGACGAGGCCGCGCTGCGCCAACTGCTCGATGCTGCCGATTGACCGGCGAGGAGTGAGTTCAATGGCTCAAATGCCACCCTGTCCTTACTGCGGCGAGGCCGGGTATCGCCGCCCGGACCCCAATACGCTGGTTTGCACGACCTGCGCACGCGAGTTTGACATTCGTGAGGATCTGTGCCGGGCCTGCGGGCGGCTGAACCGCGCCGAATCGGTGACTTGTGTCCACTGCGGGGCAAAACTCAACAAAAAGGCCGACCTGGCCGCGTCGGTGATCGGTGCGCGGGCCAAGAGCCGCGAGGAATGGCGGATCGAGCGTCTGGCGACGGATTTGGAGCACAAGGCCGCCGATCAGTTGGCCTCGCAGCGGCGAATGGAGTCTTATTGGGAACAAGAGCGTGACCGCCAGCGGCTTTTGGCGGCTCGCCAAGCCGAAAAACGATCACGCGAGCGCAAGATATTGATCTGGATACTCGTCGCCATCGGCCTGGTTGCCCTGGTCGCGGCGGCCTTGCTGATCACGTCGACGCTGCTGTGAGCGCCGGGGCGTTTTCTAGACCTGTGCGAGCAGGTATTCGCTGTAGCGGTTGAACAGGTTTTTCGCCGCCGGCCAGCACGAGTTGGGACTCATAAAGTGTGAAAACTCGAATGTGATCAGTTTTTCCACCCGTGCCTGCCCGGCGGCCTCCATCTTGTACCACAGCTTGCGCCAATCGATGGGCGGAAAATCGAACGGCATATCGCGATCAAAACTCTCCACATTCGACCAGGCGCGCATGCCGTGCTTGCGGATCAACGCGCTGTTGGCCTGCAAAAAGTCGGGCAGCACATCATAATCGACCTGTCCATCCTGAAAGGCGACGATATCCACTGTCCCCTCCAGTTCGGCCAGAATCTGATCCCAATCGGCATAGTGCTGTTCCAGCGTGATCGGATCGTCGACCAGCTTGGCCCCATAGAGATAGGGCGAGATGAGTGTGGGCAGGTTCGGTGACAGCTGCTTGCAGTGCGCGCCCAGCTCGCGCAGGCAGGCCACACGGCGCTTTTCCATCTTGCCGATCTCAAAGGTCAGGTACCAGCCCTTGAACGCCTCGCACGCGCCGTATGTTTCCCACACCTCGTCGATGAATGCCTTGCCCAAATCAAGTTCCTGCTCCAGGGTCCAGGCCCGGGCCGGCCGGGTGGCCGAGTCAAACGTGCCAAAGAAAAATTCCATTCCGTGCGCCTGGGCCAGGTCGAGAAACATCGCTGCCAGGTCTTCATAGACCGGGAAAATGCCCACGTGATCGGCCAGCACCCGCGATGGGCAGGCTGCCTTGCGACCCCATCCGGCGCGAATCATGATTACCGTGTTGATGCCGATCGCACGCATTACCTTGAACTCTTGCGCCCATTCGGCACGCCCCCAGTTGTTGGAGGGGATGTCGTGGGTAATCTCGTCCAAAAAAGTGCCGGTGATTCGCATTGTCGTGATGCTCCTTTCAGTTCATCCATCTATTCCCTTGTCTGCTTGACCTTGTCCACTCAACTCTTCAAACTGCTGCCAGCACAAATACATTGCTCGCGGGGTGTGAAAGCAGCCCTTCCACTTGCCGCCCTTGAGGTTCAAAATCACCTCGCCCTGCCGGTTGAGGTAGCCGAACCACTCGCCGTATTGGGGATCGGCAAAGCGCGGCCAGGCATACTCGTGAACCTTTTGATACCACTCCCAGCACGCCTCACGCCCGGTCAGGCGGTAGCACATCGCCAGCGCGATCAGCGACTCTTGATGCACCCACCACAGTTTTTGATCCCATTCCAACTGCTGTGGTGGATGGCCTTCGGCATCCATAAAATAATACAGACCGCCGTATTGCTCATCCCAGCCAAAATCGAGGATGTTGAGCACAATGTCTACCGCCTGGTTGATCAGCGCCCAATCGCCGCGCCGCCGGGCGATGTCCATCACAAACCACATCGCCTCGATGCCGTGACCGGGACAGAGCAGCCGGCCCTCAAAGCTGTCCACGTGACTGCCATCGGGGGTAATGTTTTCAAACATCAACCCGCGCTCGCTGTCGTAAAAATCGCCCATCACCTCGCGCAGCGTGGCATCGATCACCTGATCCAGCCGCTCGGTGGGCAGCATCCAGTCGAGTTCCAGGGTCAGGTTGGCCAGGATCATGGGGACGGCCAATGTTTTCATCGGCCGCGCGCCGGGGACGGCTTTGTTGTATTGGCCTTTGGGGTTGTCCTGGCGGCGCAGCACGTTTTGATAGGCCTGCAAGGCCACCTCGCGCGCCCAATCTTCGCCGCAGGCTAGCGCGTACTGGCTGAACGCCATCGCCGCAAAACAGTCGGAAAAGATGTTGTACGGCTGGACGAGCGGCTTGCCCTCTCGTGTGAGGGCGAAATACCAGTTGCCCTCTGCATCGCGCCCGTGCCGGGCCAGAAACTCGGCCCCACAGCGGGTGATGCGCAGCCACTCGTCGCGTTTTTCGAGCCGGTTATAGAGCATTGAAAAGGTCCACACCTGGCGGTTTTGCAGCCAGATGAACTTGTCGGTGTCAAACACCCAGCCTTCTCGATCCAGGCAGGTGAAATAGCCGCCGCATTCCCAATCGACCGAGCGCTGCTCCCAAAAGGGAATCACGTCGTCGAGCAGGGCAGATTTATAGCAAGCAGCCAGTTGGCCCCAGTTCTTGTGCATCATGAAATTCTATCATCAGCCATTAAATTTTGCCATCACTTCTTTGCTATTGAAAAATCCGATCAGGGCATCGGCGGCGATGTAAAGCGCCATTGCGCACATCCCCAGCACAACAGCCAGAATGACCAGGCCCAAGTCGCCCATCAAAAGGATCAGCAGCATCTCTTGCAGCAGGCCACCCAGCGAAGGCAGCGGCGGGCGGATGCCCAGGCCCATAAAATCGAGACCGGCCAGGAGTGCCAACGCCGCAAACCAGCTCCCTAACCAGAGCGCACCCAATCCGGCGGCAATCGAAATCCACACAGACTGCCACCTGGCGCGAGCCATCCACAGCACGGCCCCCGCACGGGCAGCGCGGGCAAGTACACCGATCGCACAGGCTACAATGGTCAGTCCCCAAAAACTTTCCTGGTCCGCTGTCCAAAGCAGTGTCACCAATGCCGCGCCGAGCAAAATGGGCATCATGAGCCACACGTCGGCTGGCAGCAGCAAGAGATCAGCCAGCGATTCTGACCACCAGGTGCGCAGCGATCTCAGGTAGCCGACCAGACTGCCCCAAATGCCGGCCACAAGCGTAACCGAAACGGCAACCAGGGCGCTTGTTCCCAGCAAAACAAAGCCGCCGTAAAGTACGCGCGCCAGCAGGTCGCGCCCCAGACGATCGGTACCCAGGAGGTGCTCTGCCGAAGGCGCGGACATGGACGCGCCCATATCGACCTCGACCGCCTTTTCCTTCCCGATGAGCGCTCCGGCGGCGCCCAAGACGCAGGGAAACAGCAAAAAGAGCAGCGCCACAACCACCCAGATGATGCGCGCCGTCCTGGGCCAGCCCACCGGCTTTTCCTGCCGGATCGATAACTGCTCAAAAAGCAGCCTCTCTAGCCAGAAAAACAGCTCGGACAAAAGTCGGCCCACCAGGATAATGGCTGCATAGACGCCCAAGATGCCGAACAGTACGGGCCAGTCAAAAGCCGAGATCGCATTTTGAGCCGCACGTCCCAGTCCAGGCCATGAAAAAATGATTTCAACCAGAATCGACGCGCTCACCAGGCCGCCGATCTGTCCCAAGAGCACGCCAAACCCCTTGAACACGCCGAGCAAAATCAGCCATCTGACATTTTGCGTCGGGAGCAGCGTCAACGCCCGCGCCAACGATTGCGCGGTCAACATGCTTGCCAGCGCGGTCAATGTCACGAGCGGCAGCAGCATATGCCGGAGCAGATCGACCAGTTTTTTTTCTCCAGCAATGTTATACATCCCGCCAATGGGCAGCGTTTTGGTCCGAATGGCAAAATCGACCAATCGATCTCGTGAGATCCCGGCGGCAGCTTGATAACATCACGCGCCCCCCGAAGGATCAGCAGGGTCAGCCCAAACGCGATCAGCAGCAATAAAATGCGGCGAGGAAATTGTAGCCAGACTGCCGGCCGGTTTTGTTTGCCATTTTCTTGAACACACCATTCTGACAGCACGATCCACCTCCTTGTTCAAAAATCTCTAAAAAGCAATCTTTAAAATCGCCTCGACATCTTGCGCCCCAAGTGGTCGCGGGTTGTGCTTGAGCGATCCTGAGGGCAGTGATTCCTCGATGATTGCCGGAAAATCTTGGGTTTTGACCCCCAACGGCCCCAACCGGGCAGGAATGTCGATGCTCTCAAACAACGCGCATACGGCATCGACGGCGGTCTGTGCGGCCCGTGCATCACTCATTCCGGTCGTATCGACTCCCAACAGCCGCGCCGTGATAGCATATTTTTCCTTCGCATAGCTGAGGTTGTAGGCCATTACATAGGGCAAGAGCAGCCCGCAGACAGTGCCGTGAGGGATATGAAAGCGCTCGCCCAGCGGGTGGGCCAGCCCATGTACGCCGCCGAGTCGAGCGTTGGCCAGGGCCATTCCGGCCATCAGGCTGCCATAGAGCATGTCGGCGCGCGCGGCGAGATTTTGCCCGTCTCGACAAGCCGTTTCCAGCGAACGGCCAATCAGTTCGATGGCCCGCATTGCCAGGGCATCGGTGGGGGGCATTGCGCCAATCGAGGTAAAGGCTTCAATGGCCTGGGTCAGCGCGTCGCTGCCGCTGGCGGCGGTGACCGCGGGCGGCGCGGAGAGGGTCAGTTCGGGATCGACCAGCGCGGTGTGCGCGTACCAGCCGTCGTGGCGCAGGCTGGATTTGATCCGCGTCTGCGGGGCGCTGAGCACAGCGTTGGAGGTCACTTCAGCGCCGGTGCCGGCCGTGGTCGGCACGGCGATCCAGGGCCGGCCGCCGCCGGTCACTTTTTTCTCGCCGAGGAAATAGTTATGCACCGTACCCGTGTGAGTGAACAGCCCGGCGATGGCTTTGGCCACATCCATCGCGCTGCCGCCGCCAATGCCGACGATCAGTTCGGCCTGCTCGGCGCGGGCCAGGTCCAGCCCAATTTGAACCATGTCCAATGTTGGCTCGCCGAAAATCGCATCGTAAACGGTCGTTTTGACCCCCACGTTCCCCAACAGACTCAATGCGCGGTCGAGCTGGCCGGACTGCTTGAGCGAACCGGTTCCACAGACCAGCAGCGCGCGGCGGCCCAGCGTTGAGGCGCGCTTGCCCAGTTCTTCAAAACATCCTTGCCCAGTGACGATTGTGGTTGGCAGGTAAAATGAACTCATGTTTTTCATACACCTCTGGATTCTCGACTGGGCAGGAATGACAAGAAAACGTGCAAAGGCGTTTCAACGCGCAAACCCCTTCAACGCGAAAACGCATTGAAGGGGTTTGTTGCCGTCAACTGGTCTATTGCCGCCTGGTCGATCCCGGCGTCGTGCAATTTGGGCAAGAACTGCTCGCTGATGTAGGTAAAGGGGCGGGGGGCGCCGCCGCCCGGTTGGGCCGGATCATACCAGCCACGGTCGTGGCTGAGCATGATCTTGTTGCCATATCCTGCATCGAGCATGGTCTGTATGCGCTCGATCCAAAATGAATCGCTTTGCGGATCGCCGATGGCGTCAAATTCGATCCATGCACCGCGCCGGGCGATTTCCAGATTCAGGTCGGGATCGTTCTGGGCGTGAATCCAGATGAATCGCTCCGGCGAGTAGCCCATCGCCTCGATGATGTCCAACTGATCGTGAACCACCCGGCCTAACCGGGTGTGGCTGCCGATGATCGCGCCGGTTTCGGCTGCGGCCAGAGCCGCAGCACGCAAAATCTTGACTTCTGCGGGGGTAATGCCCTCGTCGCCGGCGCTCAGTTTGATCCAGGCTGCCCGGACGCCGGTATTTTGAATCTGATCCTGCAATTCGCCGAACATCCATTCGCCTAGGAGACCGCTGAAAAAGTCTCCCGATACTAACTGATATTTGACTTATTCT
>CAYRXM010000021.1:998-42292 GCA_964428175.1 uncultured Anaerolineae bacterium | reverse complement strand
CACCCTATCCTACACTCTTTCCCTACACGACGCTCTTCCGATCTTGACGGTCAGGCGGCGCAGCAGTTCGAGGATCACGTCTTTGGCCGTCACCCAGGGTCCAAGCTGCCCGCTCAAGTGGATGCCCACCACCTGCGGCATGTTGACCCAGAATGGGCCGCCGCCCATGGCTACGGCTACGTCCAGCCCGCCGGAGCCGATGGCGAGCATGCCAATGCCGCCGGCGTTGGGCGTGTGGCTGTCGGCGCCGAGCAGGGTCTGGCCGGGCACGGCAAAGCGTTCCAGCATAACCTGATGACAGATGCCGTTGCCGGGACGTGAAAAGTACGCGCCATATCTGGACGCCACCGACTGCAAGTAGCGGTGATCGTCGGCGTTGCGGTGATCGGACTGGAGCATGTTGTGATCGACAAAGCTGACCGCGCATTCAGTCTGGACGCGCGGCAGGCGCATGGCTTCGAATTGCAGCCAGGCCATCGTGCCGGTGGCATCCTGGGTCAGCGTGCGGTCGATGCGGAGCGCGATCTCCTGTCCGGGCGCGGTCTGTCCCGAAACCAGGTGCGCGGCGATGATTTTGTGGGTCAAGGTGTTTTTCATGGTCATCCTTTTTATGACAAGACTGCCGACCGCCGACGGCGGACAGCAAACCGCCGGTTGGCGGTCGGCAGTCGGTGGTCAGCGATCAGAAACTGGAATGTACGTCCGCTCGACCGGCCCGATATACTGCGACAGCGGGCGAATCAGCCGGTTGTCGGCATACTGCTCCAGCACGTGCGCCGTCCAGCCGACGATGCGGCTGATGGCGAAAACGGTAGTAAACATGTTGATCGGGATGTCCAGCAGATAAAGCAGTGGTGCGGTATAAAAATCGACGTTAGGATAAATCTTTTTCTTTGCCTGCACCACCTCATCGACGGCTGTAGCCAGGTCGTAGAAATGCATGTCGCCCTTGGCGATGCAGAGCTGGCGCAGCATCTCTTTCAGATAGACCGAGCGCGGATCGGCCATCTGGCGATAGATGCGGTGTCCAAAGCCCATGATCCGCTTCTTGGCCGCCAGCGCGGCGTCGATGTATGGCTCGACGTTGTCCAGCGCGCCGATTTCGAGCAGCATTTCCATCGCTTTTTCGTTGGCCCCGCCGTGCAGCGGCCCCTTGAGCGTGCCAATGGCCGAGACGATGGCCGAATAAATGTCGGAGAGGGTCGAGGCGGTGACGCGGGCGGCAAACGTGGAGGCGTTAAAATCGTGCTCGGCCATCAGCACCATCGCCAGGTCGAGCGCGCGCACCTCGATGGGTGTCGCCCGTTCGCCGCGCAGCATGTACAGAAAATTGGCCGCGTGATCCAGCGCGGGGTCTTGAAGCACCCGCGCTTCGCCGCGCAAAAAGTGGTGATAGTCGGCGACGGCGATGGGCAGGCGAACGGTCATGCGGATCGACTTGTTGAGGTTGGCCTCCCGGTCATAGTTGTCTACGTCGGGGTCGTAGGCGCAGATGGCCGAAAGCGCCGTGCGGATGGTTTCCATGGGCTGCGTGCGGCAGGGCAGGCTGGAAATGATCGCCCAGATGCTGCCATTCAAATCGCGCTCGGTCACCAGCCGCGCCTTGAAAGCAGCCAACTGGCCTGCGGTGGGCAGATCGCCGTACCAGAGCAGGTAGGCGGTTTCTTCATACGTTGAATGTTGGGCCAGGTCGCCGATGTCCAGGCCGCGATAGCTCAAAACCCCTTTTACACCATCGATTTGACAAATCTGGCTGTCGGCGACAAGCACACCTTCCAGCCCTTCCATAATTTGGACCGTCATTGCAAGCTCCTTTCGTCTGTGGGTGGATACCAAATCCAAAAAAACCGGCCTTTCGGTTACCCGAAAGGCCGGTTCAACATGCACTCTCCACCCTGGACAGCGCGCGCGGCTCCTGCGGTTTCCCGAAAGGATCAAACCATTGGGCCGGGCGGTACGCTGCCCCTGAACGTCATCGTTGCATTGGTCCCCAGAACGCAAAACGCCAGCTTCCGGGGCCTGGATAGCTGGCGTTCAACCTGGGCAAATACAAGATATGCGCCAACTAACCAGACCCCGTTGTAGGGGTAGGCTGGGGTCGCACCTTGTTGATCGCTGGCAACAGACAAGTGTTCATCACATATACCTGAATTCCAAGTTGCAGAATTCTAACACAAGAGCACGAAATTGTCAAAACCTGGCTACACCGAGGGGCAAACCGTTATGCGCTGTCAGACCACAGGGTTAACATCAGTTGTATCTGTTCCATCCGTTCCTGGATAAACTCTTGATCTTCCTGATGCCGTTCGGTCAGCATAGACTCGGCAGCCTTGTATGCCTCTGCCGCCTTGATGCTCTGGCCCGTCATCTCGTAAGCAATTCCCAGTCCCTGCCAGGCGTACAGATCGATATAGCGCAAACCGCTTTTGCTCGATATTTTAAGACTTTTTTGATACAGCTTGATCGCACGACGATAGTTTTTCAGACGAGCGTTTAGATGGCCCCGCACAATCAATGTGGCTACCTGTTCCCGTCTATAGTCCTTGCCGGCGAGGCAAAACATTTGATGCGAGATCGTCATATAGCGCAAGGCCGGTGCGATCTCGTCTTTGCGAATCAAGGCATCTGTCTTGATCGCCAATCGATTGGCCACTACCCAGCACGTATCTTGAAAAAACTCGACTGCTTGCGTGCCAACAACATACCCGATGCCGATGAGCAAAAGCAACAAAAAGGCCTTGACAAAGACCTTGGACGCCATCCCCATTGGGCGCGCAGGCTGAAGAATTCGCAGCCGCGCCAAATCGCCGCTCGCCCGGCCGAGTGAGGTTGGTATGTCCTCGATATTTCGATCCTTGAACGAAATCTGTTTCTTGTTGGTCAGCGGCCGCAGCTTTTTTTGATCCTCTTTCGAGACAAGACGCGTATGCTGGCACACCGAGCACCTGACGTAAAACCACGACCACCCCACCGGCCAGGACCACGAACCCAGGGTGCGATATTTGCGGTCCTGCCCGTAAACATGGACTGTCTGATGCCCACATTCGGGACAATCCAAAGGGAAAGAAACCAGCGCGACGGGTTTATGCTGCGAAACCGATAAAGACATTGCACAACACTCCCCAAACCACAATTCACGATGAAACGAGCGATAGGCAAATTGGGTCTATTTTTCGCTCTATTGACTGTGCGCGCGCAAGACGATGGGCAAATAGACAGACCAGGCAGGCGCAGCGACCAGGATTCGGCCGTCCAGCGGCTCGACGGTGACGGTCACGGTCTGGTCGCCGGAAACCGTATAGGGGCCGCCGCCGTGCAGCGTGTCGCTCAACACTGCGCCCGCCTCCGGCGCGCCGCCCAGGTCGACGGTGACCGTGTGCGAGACGACATCGCGGTTGATGACCACAACCGCCCAATCGTCGCCCAGGCTGCGTCGATACACGTAAATCTGGTTGGCGTCGTCGACCAGTAGCGTCTCAAACGCGCCGCTGCGCAGAGCCGGGTGTGCGGCGCGGATTTGGGCCAGCCGGGCATAGGTTTCTTGCACGCCCGGACGCGCCTGGTAGTGACCGGGCGTATCGTCCCACGGGAACGGCACGCGGTTGTACGGGTCGTCTTCCCACTTGTCGTTGGCCCAATAGGCGGGTGCATCGATGCCCACTTCGTCGCCGTAATAAATCGTCGGCGCGCCGGGCAGGGTGAACTGGAGCAGCGCCACCAACATCTGCCGCTGATCGGTCTCCTCCGGGGTGAGGTCGGTGGCCGGGTCATAGGCCAGCGGATCGCTGCCGTCGTAGCCTTTTTGCCACTTGGAAAGGACAAAGCGCAGGCGGTTGGTGTCGTGCGAGCCGAGCAGATTCATCATGGCATACCAGGCTTCCGGTGGATAATCCTCCTGAATCTGGCGCAGCCAGCGGTCGAACTCGCTGACCGTGATCGGCTGCAGCGTGCCGCCCGACGAACTGTCATTGTTGTCATTGTCCCAGTAAAGCTGATCGCGCATAAAGGAGAGCAGCGCGCTGCGGAAGCGATAGTTCATCACCGCGTCCCATTCCTGCCCCAGCAGCCAGGGCGTGGCATCGCCCCACTCTTCGCCGACGATGACCGCATCGGCGCTGGCGGCCTTGACCGTCTGCCGGAACCCCTCCCAATAGTCGTTGCCACCCAATTCCTGCGCGCCGTGATCCAAATCGCCGCCCACGTCCAGCCGCCAGCCGGCCGTGCCGGAGACCACCCAGCGCCCACCGATGGAAGCATTGCCGTCGCCCCAGAAATAGGCGCGCACCGCCGCCTGATCGGCGCGCAGCGTGGGCAGGGTATCGTATCCCCACCACGAAGCATAGCCGTTGGGCCAGGCACTAAAGGTGTACCAGGGATAATAAGGTGAAGACTCGGATTCGTATGCGCCATCGTTGGCATAGCGGCTGTACTTGTCGAAATAGATGCTGTCCGACGAGGTGTGGTTGAACACGCCGTCGAGGATGACGCGCATACCGCGCGCCCGGGCCTGGGCCAGCAGCGCTTGCAGCGCCGCGTCGCCGCCCAAACGCGGATCGACCGTCTCGAAAGAGGTGGTGTCGTATTTGTGGTTCGAAGGCGCCAGGAAAATGGGGTTGAGATAGAGCGCGGTGACGCCCATTTCCTGCAAATAATCGAGTTTGGCCGTGATGCCCGCCAGGTCGCCGCCGTAAAAATCCTCGCTCCAGCGATTGTAGGCCGGGTCGGCCGGGTTGCGCGGATTGATCACCGGCGCGTTCCAGGTGGTGTAGGTGATGCCGGCAGTGCTGGTATAGACGAAATGCGTTCCCGATACGACGTTATTGGATGGATCGCCGTCACGGAAGCGGTCGGGGAAAATCTGATAGATTACGGCGTCCTTGACCCAATCGGGGGTCTGGAAATCCTGATCATACACGGTGATACGAAACGCATCGTAGGTTGGGTTTTCGTCGACGGCGCGCCCCCAGCCGTTGAGGCCGTCGTAACCGGTGTCGTCCACGTACCAGTCGCGGTCGCTGCCGTCGACCGCCTCGAATTTGTAATACATCAGCGTGGGCGTGATCGGCGTCGTCGCCGTCGCTTCCCAATAATCATAGACTGCGTCGGTGATGACGGACGAGACGCTCATCGGCAGCGCGGCCACCTCGCCCCGCTCGTGCAGGTAAACGTGCAGCGTGGCGCCGGTCAGATCGCCCTTGCAGGCGCGCAGGCGCAGGGTGACGATAGACTCGGTGGGCCGCGCGCCAAAGGGGTCGCGATAGGCCAGGTCATGGGTGTTGTGCCCCAGGCAGCCCCACCAGATGTCGTTGTCGTGGGCGGCCGCGCCATAGGTGACGTGGCGGACGGCAGTGGCCGCGCCGCTGGCGTTAAAGGCGCTGACGGTGATCGTGTGTGGGCCGCTGCTGCCGGGCGTGACGGTGGTCGAAAACGCGCCGGTGACGGCGTTCACGCTGGCCTGCTGAGCCGGCCCGCCATCCAGTTGAACGGTGACGGTAACGCCGTCGCTCGGTTGGGCCACGCCCTGCACCGGCACAACATGGGGCGCCGAGACATATTGCCCCTCGGTGGGCAGGGCCAGAGTTAGTGCCGGGCCATAGGTGACGTGGCGGACGACGGTGGCGGTGCCGCTGATGTTCGTAGCGCTAAAGGTGATCACATTGCCGCCGCCGAGCAGAATCAGAGATTGGCTAAAGGCTCCCAGAGCGTCAACCGTAGGTGTATAGAGCGACGCGCCGTTCAGATTGATGGTGACGGTCACATCAGTGGTCGGGCTGACCGTGCCGCTGGCCAGCAAAGCCGAATACACGACATGCTGCCCTTCTGTCGGCGCGGCAATATCCAGCGCCGGGCCAAAATAAGAACGCACAAAATGTGTGGAATTGGCCAAGACGGCCTGCGTGGTCCAATCAGAGGCATTCCAGTCTTCCGACGGATCGTTGATCGTGTCTTGAGCATTGTCGCCGCCGCCGCCGCCCGTGCTCCACGCCTCGCACCAGAATTCGTCCGGATCGCCCAACGCGCTGCGGGCCACTTGCCACTCGATGGTCGAGGTGACGCCGGTGCTCAGCGCCGCATCGACGATGGTGCCATCCTGGGTCCAGCTGCTGCCCGTCCAGCGCCAGAACTGCACCCGGGTGGTGTTATAGGGCGATTGATCGACCCAGGTATAGATGCCATATTCGGGTTTGTGTGTGTCGCTGACCACGACGCTGCGTGTCCAGGCGTCACTGGTCGCGCCGTTGGCGTCGTTGGTGGTGTCGATATAAATGGCGTATTTGCCCCAGTTGTTGCCGCCGCTTATATCGGCATTGATCGTAAAGGCAAAATAGAAATAATCGGCGTCCTCTGCGATGTACAGATCGAGCAAGTCCATCACCGCGTTGCCGTTGCCATCTCCGGCCTGATCACTGGCCGCCGGCGCGCCATAAGCTGCGTCAACAATGCCATCAACAAGGATTGAAGCGCCATAAACTCGATGGTGTATGGCAGGTAGCTGCAAAAAAAGCAGTGCGGCCAATACCATTCCAACCAATAGAGAAACACATAGTGACACAACTCGCTGCTTGAACATGTTCCCCCTCCTATGGAGCAAACCCACACCGGCATCCGCCTGCCGGATCAATTGGAAAAACACCGGAATTGTATCATATTCTGTGTGCTTTGCCAATATAACCAGGAAGGGATCAAGGCCGGGCCTGCCACTCTTGCAGACTTTTGACGCCGACCTCGCTCTCGCGCATCGCCCGGATCGCCTCGACTGCCGCCGAAGCCGCCGACAGGGTGGTGGTATAGGGCACGCCATGCGTCACCGCCGCGCGACGCAGCGCCGCCTCGTCGAAAAAGGAGGTCTTGCCCAGTGGCGTGTTGATGATCAGACCGACGTCGCCATTGACCACGTGATCGACAACGTTGGGCCGTCCCTCGTTGACCTTGAATACCGGCTCGACAGGCAGGCCATGTCCGTTCAGATAGGCCGCCGTGCCGCCAGTCGCCAGCAGCCTGAAACCCAGATCGTGCAGCTTGCGCGCGATGGGCAGCAGCGTCGGCTTGTCATTGTCGTTCACCGAGAGAAACACCGCCCCTTCCAGCGGCAGTTCGCCGCCCACACCGCTCTGGGCCTTGGCGAATGCCCAGCCAAAATCGGCGGCGACGCCCATACTCTCGCCGGTGCTCTTCATCTCCGGACCGAGCAGCGTGTCGACGCCGGGGAACTTGGAAAAGGGCAGCGCCACTTCTTTGACGAAATAGCCCGGCACCGGCGGCTCTGCGGTCAGGCCGAGTTCGGGCAGTGTGTGTCCGGTCATGATCTTGGCCGCGATCTTGGCCAGCGGCACGCCGGTCGCCTTGCTCACAAAAGGCACCGTGCGCGAGGCGCGTGGATTGACCTCCAACACATAGACCACGCCATGCGGATGCGCGGCATCCGCCTTCATCGCATACTGGATGTTCATCAGCCCGCAGACCTTGAGCGCGCGCGCGAGCTGCACCGTGTATTTACGCATCGTTTCGATGTGCTCTGGCGCGACCATATAGGTGGGCAGCACGCAGGCCGAGTCGCCGGAATGGACACCGGCCAATTCGATTTGCTCCATGATCCCGCCAATGACCACGTTGCCTTCCCGGTCGGCAAGCGCATCCACATCCATTTCAAAGGCATCTTCTAGAAAACGGTCGATCAGCATCGGCGCATCTGGTGTGACCTGCACGGCTTCACGGATGTAGCGCTCCAGATCGACCTCCGAGTGGACGATGGCCATGGCCCGCCCGCCGAGGACATAGGAGGGCCGCACCAGCACCGGATAGCCGATCCGTTCGGCGACCCGGCGCGCCTCGTCGAGTGAAAAGGCGGTGCCGTTCTCCGGCTGGGGGATGCCCAAACGTTCCAGCAGCATGCCAAAGCGCCCGCGATCTTCGGCCAGATCGATGCTGTCCGGTGAGGTGCCCCAGATCGGCACGCCGGCCGCCTCCAGTGCGCGGGCCAGCTTGAGCGGCGTCTGCCCGCCAAACGGGACAAAAACGCCGTCGGGTTTTTCAACATCGACAATGTTGAGCACGTCTTCGAGCGTCAGCGGCTCAAAGTAGAGCCGGTCCGAAGTATCGTAATCGGTAGAGACGGTTTCCGGATTACAGTTGACCATGAGCGTCTCGAGGCCGATCTCGCGCAGGGCAAAGGCGGCGTGGCAGCAGCAGTAATCGAACTCGATGCCCTGGCCGATGCGGTTGGGGCCGCCGCCCAAAATCATCACTTTTTTGCGATCGGTGGGGTTGGCCTCGCACGCCGTCTCGTACGTAGAGTAAAGATACGGTGTAAAAGATTCAAACTCGGCGGCGCAGGTATCCACCCGGTTGTAGATGGCGCGGATGCCATAGGAAAGGCGCTTTTCGCGCACCTGCAACTCGGGGCGTTTGTAGGGCGGGTTTCCCAACCCGCCGCCAGACGGCAGGTTAGAAACCTGCCCTACAAAAAGATGCGCCAACTGCACGTCGGAAAAGCCGGCCCGCTTGGCCCGGCGCAGCAAATCCGGCGGCACGGTGTCGAGGGTAAAGGCGCGCAGCCGCCCTTCGAGGTGGACCAGATCCTCGATCTGGGCCAGAAACCACCCATCGATGCAGGTCAGCGCCGATACCTGCTCGACCGACATGCCGCTTTGCAGCGCATAGCGGATGTAAAAAATGCGCTCCTGGTTGGGCGTGATCAACTTTTCGCGCAGCCGCTCCGGCTCGATCTGCCCGTCGCGCCCGTCCGCGCCCAGTCCGTAGCGGTCGATTTCCAGCGAGCGCAGCCCTTTTTGCAGCGCCTCCTGAAACGTGCGGCCAATCGACATCACCTCGCCGACCGATTTCATCTGCGTGCCCAGCGTGGGGTCGGCGCCGGGGAACTTTTCAAAGGTCCAGCGCGGCACCTTGACCACCACATAGTCGATTGTCGGCTCGAACGAGGCCGGGGTGACGCGGGTGATATCGTTGCGGATTTCGTCCAGCGTATAGCCGACGGCCAGCTTGGCAGCAATCTTGGCGATGGGAAAGCCGGTGGCCTTGCTGGCCAGCGCCGACGAGCGCGAAACGCGCGGGTTCATCTCGATCACCATCACCTGCCCGTCGCGCGGGTTGACCGCGAACTGGATGTTGGAGCCGCCCGTCTCTACGCCGATACGGCGAATGATCTGCGCCGACATGGTGCGCAGGCGCTGGTATTCGCGGTCGGTCAGCGTCTGCACCGGTGCGACAGTGATGCTGTCGCCAGTGTGAATGCCCATGGGGTCGAAATTCTCAATCGAACATATCACCACAAAGTTGTCGGCCAGATCGCGCATCACTTCGAGTTCGATCTCTTTCCAGCCGATCACCGACTGCTCGACCAAAACCTGGTGGATCGGGCTGGCGTCGAGGCCGCGGCGGACAATGTCGCGGAATTCCTCCACATTGTAGGCAATGCCGCCGCCGGTGCCGCCGAGGGTGAACGAGGGGCGGATGATCGCCGGAAAACCGGTCTCGCGGGCCACCGCCTCGGCCTCTTCAATCGAGTGTGCGGTGCCACTGTGTGGTACTTGCAAGCCGATCTCGATCATGGCGTCCTTGAACAACTGGCGGTCTTCGGCCACGCGAATGGCATCCCACTTGGCGCCAATCAACTCGACGTTGTAGCGATCCAACACGCCCTGTTCGGCCAGGTCGGAGGCAAGATTGAGGCCGGTCTGCCCGCCGACGGTGGACAAGATCGCGTCCGGCCGCTCACGGGCGATGATTTTCTCCAGCACCGGCACGGTCAGCGGCTCGACATAGGTGCGGTCGGCCATTTCCGGGTCGGTCATGATCGTCGCCGGGTTCGAGTTAACCAGGATCACCCGGTAGCCTTCTTCGCGCAGCGCCTTGCAGGCCTGCGCGCCGGAATAGTCAAACTCACAGGCCTGGCCGATGACGATCGGGCCGGAGCCGATGATAAGGATAGAGTTCAAGTCCAGTCTTTTTGGCATATTAGCGATAACCTTTAATTTGTAGTGTGTATTCCGTTTTCGCTCTCTTGGATTACTCGGTTTCATCCTGTAAATCGTCTTGTATAGTGGTTTTCCATGGTAAATGAGGATGCTTGTCCTTGATCTCTGCCAAATTTTCCAGCAGTCCTAAAAAATAAACTTCGATGGCTGTCACATGATCTTCTTCATGTAGAAAGGAGCGAAGACTGCGGGTACAAATCACACCAGCCCATGACTGCGGACTGTTCAGGTTATATCCATGCCATCCATCATAATCTACCCCGATCTCTTTTAGTGCAGCAACAACTTTTTGATAACTCTTTGATTTCGGAGATATTTCAATATTCATTCCCAAAGCTGGATAGTCTTGAGTGCTCTGCAAGCCATAATAACCCAATCCACACCAAAGGCCGTCATTTAGCCAAGCAATGATCAGATACCTGTGCTTCTGACGAAGCTGCCATCCCCATAGTGATTTGGCACTGGAATCACCAGTGCCCAGGATATTTTTGAATCTTGAACGGACCTGCCCCATCATAGTTGCGTCCATTAGGTCAACTACCTTGGATAAATTGGACAGAGCTAAAACGTCTGCCATAGTGAACTGGTTGCTTTGAGCCATTCCATTCTCCTCCATAAACTTGATTAACTCGCTAATGAGGATATGATCCTGGTGTTTACGTTGTTCTTGTTGTAAGAAGTGGTGAAATGTATACCAACGGAATTGTCGAAAGCGTACCGATGTCTGAGGAATGTCCTGGAGTATCAAGTTCCTATCTTTCGGATCGTCGTGCTGAGTGACGTAGAGCAGTATCTTTTCCTGGATGTCCGATCTGGCATCCAATACCTCTGCATAACGCTTTAACTGATCTGCTCCCTCTATTGAACTGATTTTGGATTCGATAATGATCCATGCGCGATAGTCCTCATCCGACAGTTCGATCAAAATGTCTGGACGACTGCCTATGCGATGATGTTCAAGTGGATTGAACTCTACCTGGGTTGAGATGCGAGCTTGTGTATATCTACTTGTATCAAGCAAACCTAAAGTCTCGATCCAAGCATAGAGTATCTCTGGGGATGTGTTCAAGAGGTACGCAACAACCTCGGTAAAAAAATCTTCTTGTGGTACTACGCCTGGATAGAGAGTATGGAGATTGAGCAAGCGGCTAAAGAGTCCCATTGCCTCTCCAAAGAGCCACTACATATTGATTATTTCGTCCGCTCAAAAGCATACAAGATGTTATATGATGCACAGAAAATGCTCCGTGGTCAAAAACTCAACCAGCCCGACCGCTTCGGCCAGGCGGAGCGACGGCAGATTGTCTTCATGCACCTGGTAGCGTGGGATAAGGCCGCGTCCGAGCAGTTCACTCAACGCTGCTTCGATTACACGCCGGGCCAAGCCTCGACGGCGGTAACTGGGGACAGTATGAACGCCGGCAATCTCCCACACCGGCTCGAAATCGGGAAAACAAAAACAGGTCGAAAGCGGATCGTCCTGCTCGTACACCGTCGCCGCGAACGCGCCGTGGGCAAAATAGTCCCTCACTTCGTCATTTGAATAGCCGTTGGCGGCATAGAGGGACAAACAGCGGGAATCAAGACAATCGGTAATGCACACATTGGTGGTCAACGGCAAGTCGGAAACCCGCTCTGGCAAACGAGTGCCCGTGTAAGAAATATACGCTGTTTTACGTTGTAGATCAAATTCAGAAGATATGGCCGCTCGGGTCGGCGCGTCGATCAACTTGAATGCCAGATCGCAACCGGTGGGGATGTGCGCCAACAGCGCCCGTGCCGCCGTTTCATCCGTCGCCGTGGGCAAAACAACGTACTTGGTTGTGGGATAGGTTTTCGCGTCAAACGGCGACGCCCGCGTTTCCAAAAGGAGCAACACTCCCTCCGACGCACCGTCCGCGTAATAAAAACTTGAAATCGCATCGGGATATGCGCGCAACATTTTGAGATGAACGATGTAGCGCAAGACATCACTTTTGAAAAAAGATAGAATCAGCCTGTCATCTGCCATGCGTCAAGTGTCAACCTTTTTGCAACACAGAATACGGATCATGCCCTGCGCATCAGGCCGACAAACTCGTCAAACAACGGGTTCGCGTCATGCGGGCCGGGCGCAGCCTCTGGATGGTATTGGACGCTAAATGCCGGTAAAGAGCGATGTCGCATTCCTTCCAGCGTGCCATCGTACAGATTCAAATGAGTCACCTCGACCTCGGCGGGCAGCGAGTCGGCATCAATGATAAAATTGTGATTTTGGGCCGTGATGGCAATTTGTCCACTGCGCAGGTCTTTGACCGGATGGTTGCTGCCGTGGTGGCCAAACTTGAGCTTGCGCTTTGTACCGCCCAGCGCCAGACCCAACACTTGATGCCCCAGGCAGATGCCGAAAATCGGCACTCGCCCCAACAGCGAACGCACCGCCGCAATCATATAAGGCACGTTTTCGGGGTCGCCGGGGCCGTTGGCGAGAAACACGCCGTCTGGATCGAACTCAAGCACCGCCTGCGCCGGGGTATGCGCGGGCACCACCGTCACCCGGCAGCCAGCGTCAATCAACTGGCGCATGATGTTGCGCTTGATGCCGCAGTCATAGGCCACGACGTGACAGGTTGTGAGTGACGAGTTACGTGTTTCGAGTTGCCACTGCTTGTCGATCTGCTCCGTCCATTGATATGGCCGGGCGCAAGTCACTTCGGCCACCAGGTCTTGATCGGAAGTCGTCGGCGCAGCAAGCGCCTTTTGCCGCAACGAAGCAGGATCGAGATCGACCGTCGAGACGACGCCACGCAGCGCGCCAAACTGCCTCAGGTGGCGGGTCAGCGTGCGGGTATCAACATCGGTCAGAGCCATCACCCCATGTTCGTGCAGGTAGCGGGCCAGCGTTTGATGTGCGCGCCAGTTGCTTTCGCGCAAACTGACCTCGCGCACGATCAAAGCCCGCAGGTGCAGCCGCGCCGACTCGCCGTCCTCGTCATTGATGCCCGTGTTGCCGATGTGCGGATAAGTCATTGCCACCATCTGGCCACGATACGAGGGGTCGGTGAGAATTTCCTGATAGCCGGTCATCCCGGTGTTAAAGACCACCTCGCCTGCCTGCTCACCCGGCGCGCCAAAGGATCGACCACGAAACGCCGTACCGTCTTCTAGAACGAGCCAGGCTTCCATTATGCACCGCTCTCCAGCTTGAGCATCACTGCCGTCTCATCGCAATTGGGAAACTTGGGACAGTCCATGCACTCACCCCACACCTTGCGCGGCATGCTCTCCTTCTCCGTCTCGACAAAACCCAGACGCTCGAAAAATGCCTGCTGGTAGGTTAGCGCGAACACCTGCGGCAGTTCAAGCGCAATCGCCTCCCGGATCAGCGCCTCGACGATCCGGCGGCCGACGCCGTTGCCCTGAAAGCGCTCGTCGACGGCCAGCGAGCGAATTTCACCCAGGTCGAGCCACAGGATGTGCAGCGCGCCGCAGCCGGCAAACGTGCCCTCTTTTTCGGCGACCCAAAAATCGCGGATGTTTTGATAGAGGTGGTTGCGCGATTTGGGCAGCATCAAGCCTTTGCTGGCAAAAGCGTTGATCAGTGCGTGCATGTTTTCGACATCGCCCAGCGTGGCGCGGCGGACAAATAAATCAGACACAAGTGCCTCCCACAATGATGCGTAATGCGTAACTCGTAAGGCATGGAGACCATCACCTTGACGTTTTACGCATTACGCATTACGCATTACGCATTATTTTCTATTTCACCAAATATCCGATCCAATTTCTCGACCGCCTGCTCGATTTCGGCCTTTTCCACCGTGTACGGCGGCAGCAGGCGCACGGTGTGCTCGCCCGACGAGCCGAGCAGGATGCCGTGCTGGTAGCCGGCCGCGAGCACATCGGCGGTTTGCAGCGTGGTATCGACGCCCCACATCAGACCGCGGCCGCGAACCTCGCCCACGCAGGCGTGCCGAGATGCCAGGTCGCTCAGCGCCTCACCCAGATAATCGCCCTTTTCGGCGACGGCGGCTAAAAATTCGGGCCGATTGACCACGCCGAGCACGGCCCGCGCCACCGCGCAGATCAAGGGGTTGGCGGCAAACGTGCTGCCGTGATCGCCCGGCTCCAGCAGCGCGGCGACCCGCTCTGCCGCCAGCGCCGCGCCGATCGGCAGGCCGCCGCCCAATGGCTTGGCCACCGAAATCAGATCGGGCAAAATGCCGCTCGGTTCAAAACCCCACAGCGCGCCGGTGCGCCCCATCCCGCACTGGATTTCGTCGCAGATCAACAGCGCATCAACCTCGTCGCAGGCCGCGCGCAAGCCCCGCAAGAACTCGGGCCGCGCCGGATAAATACCACCCTCGCCCTGCACCGCTTCGACGATCACCCCGCACGGCTGCACCTCACGGATCAGCGCCTGCGCCGAGGCAAGGTCGTTGAACGGCGCAAAGTGGACGCCCGGCATCAGCGGTTCAAAGGGCGCGCGATAGCGTTCTTTGGACGTGAGCGCCAGCGCGCCCATCGTCCGCCCGTGGAACGAGTGCTCAAAGGCGACAAAGCGTGTTTTCCCCCCATGCAGTTGGCCCCACTTGCGTGCAAACTTGATGCACGCCTCAACCGCTTCGGTGCCCGAGTTGCAGAAATAGACCCGGTCGGCGCCCGGCGCGCTCTCGACCAAGTCGCGGGCCAGCAGCGCCTGCGGGGCAGTATGGTAGAGATTGGAGACGTGCAGCAGCTTGCCGGCCTGCTCCTCAATCGCCTGCACCACCGCCGGGTGTCGATGCCCCAGCGCGTTGACGGCAATGCCGCCCAAAAAATCCAGGTAGGCCTTGCCTTCCGTATCATAGACATACGCGCCTTCACCTCGATCAAGCACAAACGAGGGGCGCCTGTAGGTCTGAACGACATACTTGATTTCCAGATCAATGATCTCTTGGGTGTTCATCGCATTATCCTTTCAATCACGCATCACGCATTACAAAACACGTCCCCTCGCCACACACCAACCCTTCCAGGTTGGCGATTCTCACCCGTTCGACGCCGCGCGCCAGCGCCGCCAGCGCCGACCTAACCTTGGGGATCATTCCCCCATTGATCTCGCCCGCCGAAATCAACGCCTCGACCTTATCCGGCGAGAGCAGCGGCAGGCAGGCCTTGTCCGCGCCGGCCAACACCCCCGGCACGTTGCTGACGAAAACCAGTTCGCGCGCGCCCAGCGCCGAGGCCAGCGCCGCCGCCGCGTGATCGGCGTTGACGTTATAGCTGTGGCCGTCCAGCCCCAGCGAAATTGGCGAAACGACTGGTACGACGCCTTGATCCAGCAGCGCTTCGAGCAGACTCGTGTTTGCGCCGGTCACGTCGCCGACCCAGCCCCAGTCTTTGCCCGGCTGCACCAGCCGGTTCACCCGGATCAGCCCATCGTCGACGCCGCTCAGCCCCACCGCCCGCAGCCCCGCCGACACGAACCGCGCCGCCAGCCGCTTGTTGGTCAGACCCGACAGCACCATCTCGGCCACGTCCAGCGATGCGTCGTCGGTCACCCGCAGCCCATCGACAAAACGGGCTTCCAGGCCCAACTGCGCTTGCAGGTTGGCGATCGTCTTGCCGCCGCCGTGGACGAGCACCACCGCCGCTTCTTTTTGCAGCGTGCGCACCGCCGCGACCAGCCCGGCGACAAAATCATCCGCTGCACCGTTGGCGATGCTTTCCAGCTCGCTGCCCCCGATCTTGAGCACAATGCAATTCATCAGGCCACCAATCCCGTTCTCTCATCCAGCCCAAACATCACGTTCATGTTTTGCACCATCTGCCCCGACGCACCCTTGATCAGGTTGTCGAGCGCCGACACGATGATAAACTCGTTCTCGCCCGCCTCGGCAAACGAGACGGCAAAACGATTGGTGTGAACCACATAGGCCAGCGAAGCGAGTTTGCCCGGCGGCAAGACGTGGATGAATGGCTCGCCGGCGTAAACGCTGGCGTAAAAATGAACCAGCTTGTCCACCGACCAGCCCGCGTCGAGCGTGACGTAAATCGTCGACAAAATGCCGCGATTGACGGGCAGCAGATGCGGCGAAAACGTGACCCGCAGGTCCATATCGCCCCACGCCCTGACTTCCTGCTCGATCTCGGCCAGGTGGCGGTGCGCCCGCCCAATGTTGTAGGGCTTGAAATCCTCATTCACCTCGACAAACAGCGATCCCTGCCTGGGCGCGCGCCCCGCCCCTGACGCGCCCGACTTGGCATCGACAATGATGCGCGGCGATTGCAAATAGTCGTTCTTGACCAGCGGATACAGCGCCAGCAGCGCACCGGTCGGATAGCAGCCGGGGCAGGCCACCAGTTGAGCGGAAGCGATCTGCGCCCGGTACACCTCGGTCAGGCCATAAACGGCATCGGCGATCAAATCCGGCGCGCCGTGCGCCGTCTTGTACCACCGCTCGTAAGCCTGGACGTCGCGCAGCCGGAAATCCGCCGATAGATCGATGCAGCGCACGCCAGCCTCGTATGCCCGCCGCACCCACTCGATCGACTCGCCGTGCGGCAGGCAGAAAAAGGCCGCGTCGATCTGATCGAGCGGCGCGCCATCGGCTGCAATTAACGGCACATCGAACGGGCAGGGATACAAATCGCTGATGCACTGGCCCACGCTGCTCTGCGAGGTAGCGAAAACCAGCTCGATCTGTGGATGATGTTGAAATATCTTGATCAATTCATAACCGGTATAGCCGGTCGCACCGAAAATGCCAACCCTGATCATCTCATCTCTCCATAACCCTAAAGGTTTTCAAAACCTTTAGGGTCTGACCTGGAATTTGGCGCAAAAAAAGCGACCCTCCAAGACGGAGGGTCGCCTGTCGCGATCCACATTGACGCACCAAGCCGACAACTCTGCCCGGAAAACTAGCAGCCTGTCTCTCGTCGTCGGATAATGTGCGTAAAATTGGCGGTCATTTCAAATCACTCCTGGGTGGAGAGTGTATCATAGAATGGCCGGTGTGTCAAATTTGCCCAAACCGTTCAGCACACCGCGCAAACACGCTCCGGTATGGCTCCCCGGCACGCCGATCACATCCTCCGGGCGTCCCTCGACGACAATCTGTCCACCCGCCGCGCCACCTTCCGGCCCCAGATCGATGATCCAGTCGGCGGATTTGATCACATCCAGGTTATGCTCAATCACCACCACCGTATTCCCCGCGTCGACCAGGCGCTGCAAAACTCCCAGCAGCCGCGCCACATCGGCCGCGTGCAGACCAGTCGTCGGCTCGTCGAGCAGGTAAAGCGTGCGTCCCGTCGAGCGGCGCGCCAACTCTTTAGCCAGTTTGACCCGCTGCGCTTCGCCGCCGGAGAGCGTCGTCGCCGGCTGACCAAGCTTGAGATAGCCCAACCCGACATCGACCATCAGCAGCAGCCGATCGGCGATGGCCGGCACGCCCGAAAACACGCGGGCCGCCTCTTCAATTGACATGTCCAGCACATCGGCGATGTTGTATCCCGCATACTCGACCTCCATCACCTCACGCTTGAAACGCCGCCCGCGACAGGCCGGGCAGCGCACCTGCACATCGGGCAAAAAGTGCATGTTGACCACCAACACCCCTGCCCCCTCGCAGCGCTCACAGCGCCCGCCGGGCACGTTGAACGAAAAATGCCGCGCCGTAAGCCGGCGTTGACGAGCGCCATCCAGCGCCGCAAAAGTCTCTCGCAGCGGGGTAAACACGCCGGTGTAGGTCGCTGCGTTTGAACGCGGCGTGCGCCCAATCGCCGTCTGATCGATGGTAATGATCTTGTCCAGATGCTCCCAGCCTACAATTGCTCCGTGCGCCCCCGGCGGATCGCCTGCACCGTAAAATCGCTGCCGTGCTGCCGCATCCAAAATATCAAAGAGCAGCGTCGATTTGCCCGAACCCGACACACCGGTCACGGCGACAAACGCGCCCAACGGCAAAGACACGGTAATATCGCGCAGGTTGTATGCCCGTGCGCCGAGAATCGACAACCGTTTACCGTTGATCGCTCGCCGCCGCGCGGGCAGGTCGATGGCTTGCTGGCCGGACAAAAACGCCCCGGTCAACGAGCCGGGAGTAGCCATCACTTCGGCGGGCGTCCCGGCGGCGACCACTTTTCCACCCCATTCGCCCGCTCCTGGCCCGATGTCGAGCACATAGTCGGCGGCACGCACCATCTCCAGATCGTGCTCGATCACCAGAACCGTGTTGCCCAGATCGCGCAGTTGGCGCAGCACGCGGATCAGCCGTGCCGTGTCACGGGGATGAAGGCCGATTGTTGGCTCGTCGAGCACGTATAGCACGCCGGTCAATCCCGATCCAAGCAGCGACGCCAGCCGCAGCCGCTGCGCCTCGCCCGCCGATAGGCTTGGCGACGTGCGCGACATGGTGAGATACCCTGCGCCGACATCGATCAGGCGGCGCACGCGCTCACGCAGGTCGTCGACGATCGGCGCGGCAATCGGCCAACCTTCGGGCGAGACCACTTGAAATAGCCGGTCGATCCACTCGGCAAGGTCAGTCAGTGGCAGGTGCGACAGCTCGATGATGGTATGTCCATCGACGGTTACCCGACGGCTCTCGGCACGCAGCCGTTCGCCATTGCAGTCGGGGCAAATCTCATTGATCAACAGCTTTTCCACTTTTTCGCGGTAATCCACGTCGTGAATGTGCTCTTCGTACCGGCGCATCAAATTGGTGATCACGCCCTCGAACCGCCCCTGCCCCACCGTCGCTGGCGGCTCGATGTCGGGGAAACGGCTTTTGAACTGCGGGCTAACCACACCGTGCAGCAGCAGGTCGCGCTGCGCGGGGCCATACTCGCGGATCGGCAGCGCCGGATCGAAAACAAAACCATATCGCTGACCTGCGTTCTTGATCGTTTCGCTATATCGTTCGATCTCGAAACGATCCCAGCGAATCACGCCACCGTCGAGGATGCTCTTGTTTTCGTCGATCAACAGAGCAAGGTTGGCCTGTCGCACTGTGCCCAGCCCGGTGCAGGTCGGACAGGCGCCGGCCAGCTTGTTGAAAGAAAAGTCTGCCATCCCCATTTCTGGCACCGGGGTGCCGCATTGCGGGCAAGGATACGACCCGCCATCGTCCGCCGAAGCCCCATCATCCGATTCATCCTCCCACCCCTCGGCGCGGAGCACGTCGAATGGCGGCGGTACCATCGCCCCGCAGCCCGGACAGGGTCGATGGCCGATGCGCGCATAGAGCACGCGCAAATAGGTGTACACCTCGGTCACAGTGCCCACCGTCGAGCGCGGGCTGTGGTTGGTCAGGTGTTGATCGACGCTGATCGATGGCGCCAGCCCGTCGATGCCATCGATGGGCGGCTTGCTCAAATAATCCGTCACCAGCCCCATCGATTCCATGTACTGCCGCTGGCCCTCTTTGTGCAGCGTGTCAAAGGCAAGTGTTGATTTGCCCGAGCCAGACAGTCCGGTCAGGACAATCAGCTTGTTCTTGGGAATGCTCACCGTAACGTTTTTGAGATTGTGCAGCCTGGCCCCACGAATGGTCATTGTTTCGTGCATAAACCCTCCTCCTGTAGATAATCGCTCGCCCTTCCAGAGAACGAGCAGCCGATCTGGAAATTGAATCGTCCCCATGATACAACCCTGGTGTGCAAGTGGAGGGTTTCAACAAAAAACCCTGTCGCCAGGGACAGGGTTTGAACGGAAGCTATTGCGCTCAGCTCGACGCACTGGCATAGCGCCGCAGCCCCAATCGAAACAGGATCGACGCCCCGGCAAACAAGGTCGCCGCCAACACCAGCCCACCGATCAGCGCGCCGGGCGGCAGACTGCCGGTGAGCGCCTGCGCCGGCAGCGTCGTCATCACGCCGACGGGCACGATCCAGGTCAGCACCAGGCGCAGCCAGCCGGGGTACAGCCCCACCGGGTAGCGTGCCATTTGGAAAAAGGCGTTGAACAGCCAGGTAAACAGAAAACCCGGACTCCACAGCACCAGCGCGCTCAAAGCGAGCAAAATGGCATAGAGGATCGCCATTCCCGCAAACAGAGCCACAACAAAAGCCGCCAGCCGTGCCAGAGTCAGTGTGGTGTGCAGTTGGGCCATCGACACGCCGATCACACCCAGCGCCAGCGCCAGGTCGACCAGAGCCAGCGGGTGCCAGTAGCGCACGCTGGCCAAAAACTGCACATCGACCGGCTTGAGCAGTGTAAAATCAAACTTGCCGCTCCAGATTTCACCGTCCATTCCAGCCAGCGATTCCAGGCTGGGGCCGATAAACAGCCGGTGCAGCGCGCCGAGCAGCAGGTACACCCCCAGCAGCGCCAATGCCGAAGGCAGCGTCCAGCCCTGGATCGACTCGATCTGACCGAACAACACGGTCACACCGAGCACGCCCGTGCCCAGATTGAGCACAGAGTGCAGCAGGCTGATCCAGAAATTGGCACGGTAGGCCATCTCGTTCTGGATCGACACCTGGGCGAACCGGCGAACCAGTCGTAAATGTCGCATGTTATCCTCCCACTGCGGCATAGCGCCTGACGCCCTGCCGCCACATCGTCACATACAAGATCACCGCCAATGCCAGCCAGGCGGCCTGCACCGCCAGCCCAACACCAATTCCTGCTCCATCCAACTGCCCGATCAGAATTTCCACCGGGAAGCCAAGCATGTAGCGAAAGGGCAGCACGGTCGAAACGCGGCGCATCAGGTCGGGCAGCAGCGCGACCGGCGCGACCTGCCCGGCCAGCAAAAAGATCAGCGCGTCCTGCAGGGACAGCAGCGCGTCGGCGCGGGTGGCCCAAAAGGCGAGCAGGGCCAGCCAGTAGCCCCAAAAGAAGCGCAGCGCCCAGGCCATCAACAGCGCGGGGATAAAGGCCAAAACGTTTGTCAACTCAAAACTGACCTGAGGACGCAGAACCAAGTCCAGGATCAGCGCCACCGGGATGATAAAGATCATATAGACCACCGTGCCGGCCACCTGCGTCGACACGGCATCCCAGAACGGGTGCAGCGGGCGCAGCAGCAGCGCATTCATCCCGCCATAGCGGATCACATCGCCGACCGTCCAGTTGGTTTGCGAATAGGTAAGCTGGTTAACGACAATCAAAACCAAATAATAGACGATAAACTGGTCTCGCGTCATCCCGCCGATGGTCCTGCCGCCTGCTGCTGTTGACCAGACAAAAAGATACGTCAGCGGCGGGATCATCCAGCCAAAGGCGAGCAGCCAGAAAAAGCTGCGTGCAGCGACCCACATCATCCAGGTGCGGCGGATCAGCGCCCACGCGCCGCGCAAATTGATCGCCGTCATGCCCGCTCCTCCTTGCGAACTGCATAACGCAGCCAGACGAAATCGCCCTCCACGTTTTCGACGTGCAGCAGTTTGAGGCCGATCGGTGCGGCATTCGGCACCGCAAGCGGCGACAGGTCCGGCGCGACAAACAAGCTGGCTGGCGAGGTGCCGCCGATCAAGGTCGGAGCCAGCACGACGCTGATCTCATCGACCAGGCCGGCGCGCAGCAGCACGCCGTGCAGAACGCCGCCGGTGTCGGTGCGCACGATCTGGATGCCATAGCGAGTGTTGAGCGCTTCCAGTGCAACCTTGAAATCGACCCGATCCTCGCCGGCGACGAGAACATCGATGCCCAAGGCTTTGACCCGCTCGATGTATGCCGGCGGTGTCGCCTTGCTACAGAGCAGTGTCACCTCACCCCACCAGGGACTCTGTTGGATTTGCCGCCAACACTGGATACGTCCCTGGCTGTCGACGACCACCAGGCGCTGCAAGTCCGGCGATTTCTCCGGCGGCGGTTCGTTTCCGGTGTCGGAATGGGGATACGCAGCGAGCATGGTGCGGCTGCCGGAAAGCATCGCGTCGATCGGCCAACTGGCGATCAGTCGGTAGTAGAGAAAACCGTCATCGCCGAGACGGTCCATCCGCCCATCGACGCTGACCTCGGTGTGGATAATGACTTTGGGTAACATGGTTGCCTCCTTATTGAGAAAGTGCAGGCACGTCGACGGTGCCATCTTGGTAAATCTGATCGATCACCGACTCGATCGGCGGGTCCTCGACGGACAAATCGACGACCGGCAGCGTGTTGAGCAAGCGCGCTGTGAGTGCCGGCGCATCCATCCTCGCTACGCGCAGAGTCAACCGACCGTTGTCGCGCTCCAGGGTCTCAACGCCGTCCGGCAAAGCGGTTTCCTGCCCCTCGCCGTTGCGCACATTGACCTTGATCAGCTTGAACGGGGCCAGCCGCTCAGCCAGGCGGCCCAGCGCGCCGTCGTACAGCAACCGCCCGTGGTGGATCAGGATCACCCGCGGACAAAGCGCGGTCACATCGGCCATATAGTGGCTGGTCAAAATGACGGTGACGCCGCTGCGACGGTTGTACTCGATCAGAAAGCGGCGCAGCCGCCCCTGCATCGACACGTCAAGGCCCAGCGTTGGCTCGTCCATAAAGAGCACGGCAGGGCGATGCAGCAGCCCGGCGACCAATTCGCACTTCATCCGCTCACCCAGCGAAAAGTTGCGCACCGGCTGGGAGAGCAGATCTTGCATGTCCAGCAACTCAACCAATTCGTCGAGCGTCTTTTTAACGTCGTCCGGCGCGCTGCCATAGATTTCGCCCAGCACGGCAAATGAATCGAGCGGCGGGATGTCCCACAACATCTGGCTCTTGTTGCCCAGCACCATGCTGATCCGTCGCAGGTAGGCCGGGCGGCGCTGCCAGGGCACGTGGCCCAGCACGCGCGCCTCGCCGGAGGTGGGATGGAGCAGTCCGGAGAGCATTTTCAGCGTCGTCGTCTTGCCCGCGCCGTTGGGGCCGATAAAGCCGACCATCTCCCCCGCCTCGACCCGGAAACTGATCTCGCGCACCGCTTCGACCTCACGGTAGTTGCGTTGGAACAGGCTCTTGAGCGACGCGGCCAGCCCCGGCGCGCGCTCTGTTACACGATACGTCTTGGATAGATTGTGCACCACAATTTGCGATTCGGTCATTCTTCCTCCCAAGCGAGTTGAGAAACCAGGGTTTTGGCAAAACCCTGGTTTCTTTGTACTTTTCACGTCCAGTATACAACCCTGGTGTACAAGTGGAGGGTTATGAAGCGTTTGAGGCTAAAGATAGGAGCGAATCCACCCGGCAGCGCGCTCACCGGCCTGGAGGGGAGTCAAATGTGAGGTGTCGAGCAAGGTCATGGGCAGGTGGGGACGCTGCGCGTGCTCGATAAGCCAGCGGTTGAATTCGAGTATCCGCGCAATAAACGCCTCCGACGATGCCTGCCGCCAATCAGGGCGATCCTTCAACCGCCGGATCAACACATCGTCTTGACAGATCAAGGCCAACGTGTGAATCGGACCGAAATAGCGCCTCTCAATGCAGCGATCGTACGATTCGGACGTCGCGCTGCCACAAAGCACGGTTGGCCGCCTGGCCTGGTTGATGTTTTTGGCGACGCGCAGCCAGCTTTCGCGAAACCGTCGATAGTCATCTTGGGGCGACGAAAACTCGGGCTGCCAGAGGATGTCGCATTCCAGAAACACGCACTCGTTCAGCCTGGACGCCAGTTCGAGGCACACTGCCGTCTTGCCGGTGCCGCTTGCGCCGGTGATCAGAAACAGGGGCAACTGTACAAAGGAATGCTTGTAGCCGCAGTGCACGCAAACGGCAAACGGCCCCGCCGGATCGACTGCCTTGTCTGCCGAATAGATACCGCAGCCTGGACAGACGTTAAACATCCTACTACTGCCTTTCGATGCGCACTTCGAGCATGGCGATCATTTTCTGCGCGCGGGCCTCGTGACCGTCCAGCTCAGACAGCCATTGATCGAAGGCCATGTAAACATCCTCGTCCTCGCGCGGCGTGTCCAGCACTTCGCGCAAGCCGTCCTTTTGTCCGTGATCGAAAGCGATCAACATGCGCAGCACGGCCATCGTGCTGTACCCGGCGCGCAGCAGCACGCGGATCACCCGCAGGCGTCCGATTTCCTCTGCCCCATAGAGTCGATAGCCGCTTTTGGGGCTGCGCGGCACGCGGATCAGCCCGTTACGCTCCCAGTTGCGCAGCACATCGATCGACACGCCGAGCAGCTTGGCCGCCTGGCCGATGCGCAGCACCTGCCCGGTCGCGTCGGCGGCAGCGCCGTGCGCCCAGCGCTCAAGAAATGCGACCGCGGCATCGGCCTGAGCGCGCTCGGCATGCACCAGTGACAGGTGCGCGTAGGCCAGTTCCAACGCGCCGCCCAGGTCGCCCGACGCGGCGACCTTGACCAGATTGATCGCCGATCGCCTGATCCTGCGCCCCGGCCACGTGCCGTGCAGGGCCAGCCGGGCCAGGCACATCTGGTCGAGGTGATCCTGGCTGAACAGCCGGTAGCCATTTGGCGCGCGAGGAATGGGCGGCAGAAAGCCCCCTTCCTCGTACAGTCGGACGGTATTGGGATGCACGCCGGCGGCGCGGGCCACCTCGATGGTGCGAAAATAGCGAACCGGTTTGACCATTAGTACTCCGTCAAACTGAATTTGGTATATAAATTACGCCCACGGGCCGGACTTGAACCTAACAAAATTAGGTTGCCAGAGTACTAGCCCTTTTGAAGAAAAAGCGAATGAACCCGTCCCGATTTTTCTCCGGCGATGAGGGTGTTTCCGTCCGGGCCGACCGCACAGGACAGCAGCGGCCCTTCGGTGGTAAAACGGGCAATGGGCTGCCCGCGCGCCATATCCCACACGCACAATGTCCGGTCGGCAGAACAGGAGACCAGGCGTTGGCGGTCGGCGGTCAGCGCCAGTGCGGTGATCTGCCCTCCGTGGCCGCGCCAGGCGCGCGCAGCGGCACGGCGAGCCGGGTCCCACACAACGAGGTCGCCGTCAATCGAGCCGGACACGGCCAGCGCGGGATCGCCGGCCGCCAGCGCCCAGATCGATGGGCCGGATTCGCACAAGGCATAGGCCTCGGCCGCCGCCACATCCCACACCTTGAGCACGCCATCTTCGGAGGCGGCCAAAACCTGCTCGCCGCCCAACGCAGCGATGGCGGTGATCCCCTGCGCGTGACGGCCCAATGTGCCCGCCTCGCGCCCCAGGCGCAAATCCCACACCTTGAGCGCGCCATCCGAGCCGCCGGAGACGGCCCGCGCGTCGCCGGCAAGGACAACCACCGCCTTGACCGGCGCAGCGTGGCCGCTCAGGGTGTACATCTCTTGCCCGCTTTCCAGGTTCCAGACCTTGAGTGTGCGATCACGCGAAGCGGTGATTGCCCGCCGGCCATTGTCGAACAGGGCCAGCGCATTGACGTCGTGGCGATGCCCACCCAACACACGCAGCGGGCCGCGCCGCCAGTCCAGTCCCCACTGTTTGATCAGCCGGTCATCCGACACGGTGAGGTAGGATCGCCCATCGGGCAGCATGGCCATGTCGCGCACGGCGTCGCGATGCCCGTTCAACGTATGCAGCTCGGATTCGACGCGCCACACGCGCAACGTGCGGTCGTCGGCGGCAGAAACGGCGCGCCCCTGCCAGGTGACGGCCAGTGCGCGCACCGCCGCCTCGTGCCCGCTCAATTCGCAGCGCTTGACGCCGCGCTCCAGGTCCCAGACGATCAGCGCGCAGTCGTCGGCGGCCGAGATGGCCCACAGCCCGTCCGGGGTAACGGACACGGCGCGCACCGGCCCGCCGTGCCCTTTGAGCGTGTGCAGCAGCCGCCCCTGCTCGACGTCCCACACGCGCACGGTTTCGTCCATCGAGCCAGAAACGGCCCGGCGGCCATCGGGCGTGACGGCCACGGCATAGACCTCGCCGTTGTGTTTGGCCCAGGCCTGCAATTCGATGCCCTGCGCCGCGTCCCACAGGCGCACGGCGCCGTCGCTCCCGCCGGAAAGGACGCGACCATCGGCCAGGGCGGCCACCGCCCAAACCGGCCCGCCGTGTCCCTTGAGCGTCGCCTGCTCGCGCCGCCGCGCCGGGCCATCGGGGGCAACGTCCCACACCTTGAGCGACCCATCGGCCGAGACCGAAACCGCCCGCCGGCCATCCGGCAGCGCGGCGACGCTGTTGACCCCATAGGTGTGGCCTTGCAAGACGGCCACCTCGGCCCCCGTTTCCAGCGCCCACATCTTGAGCGTGCCGTCGTCTGAGGCCGACAGCGCGTATTGGCCGCCGGGCAAGACGGCGACGCCGTTCACCGCCTCGCGATGCCCGCCCCAGGTGCGCACCAGGAAACCCAGATCGAGGTCCCACAGCGCCAGCCGCCCATCCGTCGCACCGACGAGGACGTGCCGCCCGTCGGGGGTCACGTCGAGCGCCCGCACCAGCGCGCCATCGATATCAATCTCGCGCTCGCGCAGGCTGCCCGGCGGGGTCAGGCTGACCCGCTGCGGGCGCAGCCAGGGATGCCCGCGCCAATGCGTGACCTGGCGCATCAGGTTGCGCACATTGGGCAAGGACGAGTCGAGGAGACGCCCGCTCAATTGGGCGGGCAGTTGTTCCGGATCGGCCAACAGCACGGGCGCGGCATCTTGCAATGCCTGCCGCACCTGCACGGCGGCCGCATCGGGGGCAAGAAGCGCATAGTCTTCCAGCAGCAGATCGAGATTGCCTTGCGCGAGCCGCGCTTGCAGCCAACCGAAATCAAAAACAAGCTGCCACAGCGCGTCGCTCTGCCGGGCCTCGATCAGGTGATGAGCCAGATGCGTCCAGAGATAAGGCGTCGCGGCGGGCAGCGCTCGCCAAATCGACGTGCCCTTGCGCGGCGGGACTGCCGGGAGCAAGGCGCGATGCGCGTCGAGCAGATGGGCGTGCAGTTCGGGCAGGTTGGGCACGTACCGGCGAACGTATTCGCCCACCAGCGGGTGGACCTGCCAGACCGAGCCGCCGGCGGGCAGAATCCAGGCCCGCCCGGCCAGCGCGCGCAAGGCATCGTGGGCGGCGGTTTCGTCCAGCCCCTCTGCCGCCCACCAGGCAATAAACGTCTGCTCCGGGATTGCCGCCAGCGGTGGAAACACGGCCAGGTCGATGCAGCGGGCGCGCAGCGACGCGGGCAAATCGTCGAAAGCGGCGGCGATGGCCCGCAGCGCGTCCAGGTACGGCTCAAAGGGAACCTGGGCGCGCAAGCGGGGCAGATCGACCTGCTGCAAACGCAACAACAGCGCATCCCAGCCCGTCGTTCCGCCCGAAATTACCCCGCCGGCCATCGCCAGGGCCAGCGGCAGGCCGGCGCACAGACGCGCAATCTCGGCCGCCTCGACCGGCAGCCCGTCGACGGGCTGGCCGGCCCAGGCCGCCAGCAGCGCCAGCGACGAGGCCTCATCCATCGGCTTGAGACGCACTTCTTCGACGCCGAGCGCGGCAATCCGGCCCACATCGCGGGTGACGACGAGCAGGCGCAGCGACGGCTCTAGCAGCGCGAACGCCTCCACGTCTTCCAGGCGGCGTGCGTCGTCGAGCACCAACAGGCAGGAGCGGCCCGCCGCCAGCTCGGTCAGATGGGCCAGCCCGGCCTGGACATCGACAAAGGCGTGCGGCCGGCCCGTCCACTGCCGGGCCAGGCGCGCCTGCAACCGCGTCAGCGCGGGGCGCGGCCCCAACGCCAGCCAGAACACGCCGCCGGGAAAAGTCCGCTGCACCTCGGCGTCCCAGGCCAGCGCGGCGGCCAGCGTCGATTTGCCGATCCCATCCGGGCCGGATTGCTGCCCGGCCTTGGCCATACCGGTCAGAGTGATCGGCCCGGGCGGCGCGTGCAGCACGGCCTCTTGGAGCTGCGCCAGCTCGGCCGGACGAGGAATGAAACACAAAGGCAGCATGGGAACATCAAAAACAGCACATTGATCGGTCATACATCCATCCTGGCTCATAGAACAAGTTTGCTAATCAGAAAAGTGAGGGGTATAATCCAGATTGTACTCGCAAGCCGCACTTTGCGCAATTGAAAGAAGAGATCATGCCGCTCGATCAGGTGCTCGCCTTGTGGAAAACCGAACCGACCATATCGGCCAATGTCGCCGCGTGGCGCACCTTTCCGGCTCGCCCGGCCGAGACCGAACCTTTCCCCGCCAACCTACACCCGGCGCTGGCCGACGCGCTGCGCGTCGGGGGCATCGACGCATTGTACACCCATCAGGCTCAAGCCTGGACACACGCGCAGCAGGGCGAAAACCCGGTCGTCGTCACCGGCACAGCCAGCGGCAAGACGCTGTGCTACAACCTGCCCGTGCTCGACCATCTCTTGCGCGAGTCGGACGCCCGCGCGCTGTACCTCTTTCCGACCAAGGCGCTGGCCCAGGATCAATTGGATGCGCTCAACACGCTCGCCTTGCCTTCCCCCCGTGGACGGGGGGAAACGAAGCGGGGTATTGTTGCCGCAACCTATGACGGCGACACGCGCAGCGAGCAGCGTCCTGCGGTGCGCAAGCAGGCCCGCATCATCATCACCAACCCGGACATGCTGCACACCGGCATCCTGCCCCATCACGCTACGTGGGCGCACTTTTGGGAGCGGCTGCGCTACGTGGTCATCGACGAGATGCACACCTATCGCGGCGTGTTCGGCTCGCACGTCGCCAACGTGATCCGCCGTCTCAAACGGGTGGCGTCATTTTACGGCGCCAAGCCGCAGTTTGTGCTCACTTCGGCGACCATCGCCAACCCGGTCGAACTGGCCGAACGGCTGATCGAGGAGCCGGTTGCGCTAATCGATCAGGACGGCGCGCCGAGGGGGGAAAAGCATTTCCTGATTTTCAACCCGCCGGTGATCGAACCCGAACTGGGCATCCGGCGCAGCGCGCTGCTGGAAACGGTGCGCCTGGCCGGTGACTTGCTCTTTCAGGGTGTGCAAACCATCGTCTTTAGCCGCACGCGGCGCAGTGTCGAACTGCTGCTCAACTATCTGCGCGCTGCCGCGCCCGACCAGGCCGGGCAGATTCGCGGCTATCGCAGCGGCTACCTGCCCCGCCAGCGGCGCGAGATCGAGCAGGGGCTGCGCGCGGGCAGCGTGCGCGCCGTCATGGCGACGACGGCGTTGGAACTGGGCATCGACATCGACGGGATGGATGCGGCGCTCATGTCTGGCTATCCGGGCACCATCGCCGGGACATGGCAGCAGGCCGGGCGCGCAGGGCGCAAGACAGGCGTGTCGCTGGCCGCGCTGATCGCTTCGGCCAGCCCGCTCGATCAATTCCTGGCCCGCCACCCCGATTACTTTTTCGAGCGCACCGTCGAGCAGGCCTTGATCAACCCCGACAACCTGCTGATCCTGCTCGGCCACCTGCGCTGCGCGGCATTCGAACTGCCCTTCCGCGACGGCGAACCCTTTGGCCGCGTGCCCGCCGAACAGGTGGGCGAGTTCCTGGCCGTCTTGCAGGAAGAGGGAGCGATTCACCCTTCGGGAGATCGTTATTTCTGGATGGCCGAGGGCTACCCGTCGGCGGGCATTTCGCTGCGCAGCACATCGACCAATACCGTCGTGCTGCAAACACAGAGCGACTCGCTTGGCGAGTCGCCGCGCACCGTTGGCGAGGTGGATGCGGAAAGCGCCTGCTGGCTGGCTCATCCCGGCGCGGTGTACCTGCACGAGGGCGCATCTTTTCTGGTGCAGGAACTCGACACGGAACAGGGCCTTGCCCAGCTCGTTCCCGCCGATACCGATTATTACACCCAGCCGCGCAGCGAAACCCAGGTGCAGTTGATCGAGAAACTGGCTGAAACGCCGGTGCAAGGCGCGCTCAAGGCGCACGGCGAGATCCTGGTCACGACGCAGGTGATCGGCTACCGCAAGGTGCGCTGGTTCACCCACGAGCAGCTCGGCATGGAAGACCTCGACCTGCCGCCGTCGCACCTGCAAACCACTGGCTATTGGCTGGCCTTGCCCCCAAGCACGGTCGACGGGCTGCGCGAGGCCGGGCTGTGGACGAACGATCCCAACCGCTACGGCCCCAACTGGCCCGAGCAAAAAGCGGCCGCCCGCGCGCGAGACGGGCATCGCTGCCAGGTGTGTGGACTTGCTGAACAAGGCCGCGCGCACGACGTGCATCACAAAATACCTTTCCGCAGCTTTGAAAGCTATGTGCAGGCCAACCGGCTCGACAACCTGATCACGTTGTGCCCGGCCTGCCATCGACGCGCCGAGCAGGCCGTGCGCGTGCGCAGCGGTCTGGCCGGGCTGGCTTTTGCGCTGGGCCACCTGGCCCCGCTCTTTTTGATGTGCGACCCCGGCGACATTGGTGTGCATTCCGACCCGCAATCGCCGCTTGCCGGCGGCCTGCCGGCGCTGGTGATTTACGACCAGGTGCCGGCCGGAATCGGCTTCAGCGAGCGGCTGTTTGCGCTGCACGATGAACTGATGGCGCGCGCCCGCACACTCATCGCAAGCTGCGGGTGCACCGATGGCTGCCCATCTTGCGTGGGGCCGGCCGGAGAAGCGTCTCCGGCGAGTATGAATGGCAAAGAAACTGCGCTGGCCCTGCTCGACGCGATGGCTGCATAGGCGGCGCATTCACTCACGGCTCACTTGAAATTGTCCAGACGAACATGGTATAATGGGGTAAGAAACACAGGAAGGGGGATCAACCACCATCACTAAAACCCGATCCGTTTCATCCGCTGAAACAGGATCGCGACAAAAGGAACCGAAATGTCAGAAAAATGGGAAAAGTTCACCAGCCGCGCACAGCAGGCTATGGCGCAGGCCAAAGAAGAAGCACAACGCTTTTATCATACATATATTGGGTCGGAGCATTTGCTATACGGGTTGATCAAGGTCGAGCAGGGGCAGGCCAGCAAGGTTCTGCGTGCAATGGGACTCAGCTCGCAGTTTGTGCAAAACCAGATCGAATACCTTGTTGGGTTTGGCCCGCGATCCAAGTACAACCGCGAGCAAGGGCCGCTTGAACTTGACGACCAGCTTAAACGAGTGATCGCTTCGGCAGTTTCCAAAGCGCAGCAAATGGGCCACACCTTTGTCGACACCACCCATTTGCTGCTCGCTTTGATCGAACAAAACGACAGCATTGCCATCGACATCCTGCACCGGGCCAGTATATCCCCGCAAACGATCCACCGCGAGGTCATGCAGCGCATGCAGCGCATCCCGGCCGGCGAAGCCGGCGCATCGAAAAAGGACAAAAAAGAGTCGGTGCTCGACCAACTGGCCACCGACTTGACCGCCAAAGCGCTCGCCAACCAGCTTGACCCGGTGATCGGGCGCGAAACCGAGATCGAGCGCGTGATCCAGATTTTGTCCCGCCGCACCAAAAACAACCCCGCCTTGATCGGCGAGCCGGGCGTGGGCAAGACTGCCATCGTCGAAGGCATCGCCCAGCGCATCGTCTCGCAAAACATCCCCTACCCGCTGCGCAACAAGAAACTGTGGCAGCTCGACGTTGGCTCGCTCGTCGCCGGCACCATGTATCGCGGCCAGTTCGAGGAACGGCTGAAAAAAGTCATCGACGAACTCAAAAACTCGGACAGCATCCTGTTCATCGACGAAGTCCACATGCTGGTCGGCGCCGGTTCGGCCGGCAGTTCGGTCGACGCGGCCAACATCCTCAAGCCGGCCCTCTCGCGCGGCGAGTTACAGTGCATTGGCGCGACGACAATGGAAGAATATCGCAAACATATCGAAAGTGACGCGGCGCTCGAGCGCCGCTTCCAGCCGATCATTGTCGACGAGCCATCGGTCGACGAATCGATCGCCATCCTGCGCGGCATTCGCCCGCGCTACGAGGCGCACCACAACCTACACATCACCGACGCAGCCATCGACGCGGCGGTACACCTGGCCTCGCGCTACATCTCACAGCGCTACCTGCCCGACAAGGCCATCGACCTGATCGACGAGAGCGCGGCGCGGGTGCGCATGTACAAATCGCCGCTGCACAGCTCGCTGCAAGAGATTCAGGTCGAATTGCAGCGCGTGCGGCTGGAACAAGACAAGGCCCTGACCACGCAGCAGTTCAATCGCACCGAACAGCTCAAGGTACGCGAGCAGGAACTGCTGCGCTACCTCGAACAATTGCAGTTTGAATGGAGCAACGACAATACGCTGCAAGTGCAAGAAGAAGACATCGCCGAACTGGTCTCGATGTGGACGGGCATTCCCCTCACCAACCTGCGGGACAACGAATCGGAGCGACTGCTCAACATGGAAGCCGAACTGCACCGGCGGGTGATCGGCCAGGATCAGGCCATCGAAGCGATTGCCCGGGCCGTGCGCCGCTCGCGCTCCGGCCTCAAAGACCCCAACCGCCCCATCGGCTCGTTCGTTTTCATCGGGCCGACCGGCGTGGGCAAGACCGAGCTGGCCAAAGCGCTGGCCGGGTTCATGTTTGGGCGCGACGATGCCCTGATGCAGCTCGACATGTCCGAATTTATGGAACGCCACACCGTCGCCCGGCTGGTCGGCGCGCCGCCGGGATACGTGGGCTATGAAGACGCCGGGCAGCTCACCGAATCGGTGCGGCGGCGGCCCTACCAGGTGATCTGCTTTGACGAGATCGACAAGGCCCATCCCGAAGCGTTCGGCATGCTGCTGCAAATCCTCGAAGAAGGGCAGTTATCCGACGCGCGCGGGCGCAAGGTCGATTTCCGCAACACGATCATCATCATGACCTCCAACGTGGGCACCGAAGCGCTGAGCAAAGGCCCGCTGGGCATCCGCGGCACGCACAAGCTGGCCGAATACGAAGAAAAAGGCTACGAGGTCGAACTCAAGCGCCTGTTTCGCCCCGAATTCCTGAACCGGGTCGACCAGATCGTCGTCTTTCACACCCTCACCCCGGAGCAGATCGAACTGATCGTCGACCTGGAACTGGAAAAAATCGGCCAGCGGCTGCTCGAACAAGACATGCACATCGAATCGACCAGCGAAGCCAAACACTTGCTGGCTGAAAAGGGATACAGCCAGGAATTCGGCGCGCGCAACCTGCGCCGCGTGGTACAGCAGGCCATCGAAGACAAGCTCTCAGAAGGCATCCTGTCGGGACGGTTCACCCCCGGCGACACGGTGCTCATCGACGCGCAAGACGACCAAATCGTCCTGAACATTCAGGACGAAACCCCAGAACCACCGCTGGTAGAAGCCATTCCCCATGCCAAGGTCTAGTATCAAAACCAGGTTTGTCTGTCAAAACTGCGGCAGCGTCCAGTCCAAGTGGGCCGGACGCTGCCCTGATTGTGGCGAATGGAACGCGTTGGTCGAGACCCTCGTCGAGGAGACGCGCGGCGCAGCGGCTTCAGCAAGCTCATTTGTCGCCCAGAGTACACCCCGCCGGCTGAACGACATCCGCGCCGACGAGATCGAGCGCATCCCGGTGGCGCTGAACGAATTTTCGCGCGTGCTGGGCGGCGGCGTCGTCCCCGGCTCGATGGTGCTGATCGGCGGCGATCCGGGCATCGGCAAATCGACCATGCTGCTCCAGGTCAGTGCACTGCTGACCCAGAACAATGGCAAGGTGCTCTATGCCTCCGGCGAAGAGTCGGCGCAGCAGATCAAGATGCGCGCGCGCCGCCTCAACCTCTCGCCCGACGAACTCTATTTGCTCACCGAAACCAACCTGCACGCGATCGTCGAGCACATCCGCCAGCTCAACCCCACCGCCGTGGTCATCGACTCGATCCAGACCGTCTACCTGGACGAACTGACCTCGGCGGCGGGCAGCGTCAGCCAGGTGCGCGAGTGCGCCGCGATGCTCACCCGCACTGCCAAAGAGCAAAACATCCCCATTTTCCTGGTCGGGCACGTGACCAAGGCCGGTTCGATTGCCGGGCCGCGCGTGCTCGAACACATCGTCGACACCGTGCTCTACCTGGAAGGCGACCGCTTTCACACCTACCGGCTGCTGCGCAGCGTCAAGAACCGCTTTGGCCCCACCTCCGAGGTGGGCGTGTTTGAGATGAAAAACGAGGGCCTGCTCGAAGTCGCCAACCCCTCGGCGGCGTTCCTCGAAGAGCGGCTGCCCAACGCCTCCGGCTCGGCCATCGCGGTGACGATGGAGGGCACGCGGCCCATCCTGGTCGAAGTGCAGGCCCTGACCAGCACCACCGCCTTTGGACTGCCCCGCCGCACGGCCAACGGCAACGATTTCAACCGCCTCTTGCTGCTCGTCGCCGTGCTCTCCAAGCGCGTGGGACTGTCCCTGTCCGATCAAGACGTGTTCGTCAACGTCGTCGGCGGGCTCAAGGTCAGCGAACCGGCCTCCGACCTGGCCGTTGCCATCGCCATCGCATCCAGCTTTCGCAACAAACCCGTCTGGGCCGATCTGACCCTGGTCGGCGAAGTGGGGCTGTCGGGCGAGCTGCGCAGCGTGGGGCAGGTCGAAGCCAGGCTCAAGGAAGCGTCCAAGCTGGGCTTTAAGCGCTGCATCATCCCCCGCTCGCTGCTGCGCGCCATGCCGGAAGAGCAGTCGCCGCTGCAAGTGCTGGGCGCGCGCTCGCTGGATGAAGCCATCGATATGGCTTTGGTCAAATGACATAGAAATTACCCCTATGCGTGCCCTGGTTTATCGCACCCAACTCGAACTATGCAGGGATTTTCCCTCCCCCCAACTCGTCCCCGGCGAGGCCATCATCCGCGTCTTGTTGGCCGGCATCTGCAACACCGACCTGGAAATCATGCGCGGGTATATGGGCTTTCAAGGCGTGCTCGGCCACGAATTTGTCGGTCTGGTTGAGGAGGCCGTCGATCCGGCCTGGATCGGGCAGCGTGTGGTCGGCGAGATCAACTGCGCCTGCGGCCAATGCCCCACCTGCCGTCGCGGCGACAAATCGCACTGTCCGGCGCGCACGACGCCGGGCATCCAGGGCCGAGATGGCGCGCTGGCCGAGCGCTGCCTGCTGCCCCTGGAAAACCTGCATCGCGTGCCAAAACAGGTCAGCGACGAGCAGGCTGTTTTCGTCGAGCCGCTGGCCGCCGCGCTGGAAATCACCGAGCGCGTTCACATCCGCCCCACCGACCGCATCGTCGTCATCGGCGACGGGAAACTGGGGCTGCTGGTCGCCCAGGCGCTGCGCCTGACCGGCTGCGACTTGCAGGCCATCGGGCGTCACCCCGACAAGCTGGCGATATTGGAAAGGCAAAACGTCCGGACACTGATCGAGGCCGATGTGCCCGCCAACCTCCAGGCCGATGTGGTCGTTGACTGCACTGGCCACCCGGACGGCTTTGAACTGGCCCGGCGGCTGGTGCGCCCGCGCGGCACACTGATCCTCAAGAGCACCTTTCACGGCGACGCCCGGATCAACCTCTCGGCGCTGGTGGTCGACGAAATATCGCTGATCGGGTCGCGCTGCGGGCCGTTCGAGCCGGCGCTGCGCCTGATGGCGCAAGGGTTGATCGACGTCGAAGCGCTGATCGATGCCACCTATTCACTCGATGACGGCCTCGCCGCGTTTGAACGCGCCGCCGCCAGGGGCGCGCTCAAGGTGCTGGTCAGGCCGTAGAGCGGGCTAACGATCACGATGGAACGCACACGCGGCACGCTCTGGCAAGACCTGGTTTCCACATTCGGCTGGACGCGCTCCAGCACGGCGCTGATCGGCGCGTTTTTGCTGATCCTGGCGCTGATCGTCCTCGTCTGGTGGCCGCTGGCCGAGCAGGAACTGGCGCTGATCGACTGGGAGCGCCCGCTATGGGGTCAGCTCGACTGGCTGCTGCTGGGCGATTTTGCCGCCATGTCGCTGCTGATCGTCGCCGGGGCCGACCTCAAGACCGATTTCTGGATCGCCGCCGTCGCCCTCTTTGGCGGGCTGGCCATCGAGACCTGGGGCACGCAGACCGGCCTGTGGACCTATTACACGCTGGAAGCGCCGCCGTTGTGGATCATCCCCGCCTGGCCGATCGCCAACCTGGCGGTGAACCGGCTGGCGCGGCTGCTCAAGCTGCTGACCGACCGCCTCCCGGCGATCGAGGACGCGCATTTCCGGCTCGTATTCTGGCTCATCTTTATCCCCTTTTTCGCCCTCTTGCTGCGCTTTGCCTGGCCGACGCTGGCCCAACCGCTGACCCTGCTCGCCATTGCCGCTTGCGCGCTGACCATCCTGTCGATCGACGATCACCGGCAGGCGGTGCTGGTCTTTGTCGCCGGGGCCGGGCTGGGCTATTTCCTCGAACTGTGGGGCACCACTCGCCTCTGCTGGACCTATTACACCGCGTTCAAGCCGCCGCTTTTTGCCGTCCTCGCGCATGGAATGGCCGCCGTCGCCGTGTGGCGCACCAACCAACTGCGGCAAGTTTTCGTCAAATAGTCAAGTTGCCCCTGCGCCGGTTTGATGTTAGAATAGCCGCTTTGTCTACAAAATCCAAACTCGGGGGTGAAAAGCGATGAACATTCTATTGACCGGAGGCACCGGCAACGTGGGCCGCGCGGCGGTCGCCCGGCTGGTGCAAAATGGACACGATTTACGCGTCATCGGACGGCGGCCCATCGAAGAACTGGACGGCAAATGGCTGGAAGGCGCCGAGTACGTGCAGTGCGATGTGAACGATTACGCCGCCCTGCGCGAGCAGGTACGTGGACGTGAAGGCATCGTCCATCTGGCGGCGATTGCCTTTCCCGGCGGCGGGCCGAGCCAGGAAGTCTTTCGGGTCAACTGTGCGGGCACCTACAACGTCTACCAGGCGGCGGCAGAAGAAGGCATCAAGCGCATTTCGTGCGCCAGTTCGATCAACGCGTTGGGCTTTAATTACGGCCTCGTGCCGTTCCCAATCCAGTACTTTCCCATCGACGAACAGCACCCGACCTGGACCACCGACTCGTACTCATTCTCCAAGCAAGTGACCGAGGCGATCGGCGATTATTTCTGGCGGCGCGAAGGCATTTCCAGCATCAACCTGCGCCTGCCCGGCGTCTACGAGGTGCGTGAGGACCAGCCCAATCGCTGGGCCGAGTTCAGCGGCTTTTTCAGGCAGGCGTTGGAAGAACTGCTCGCCCAGCCGGAGGCGGAGCGGCGGGCGCGGATCGAGCGCGCCGTCGCCAAATACGATGCGACCCGCCCCGACCGCGCCGGGTTTTTTCCCGACGTCGACATGCGCGAGCGCTGGCGTGCGCTGCGCGACGATCGCGACCTGGGTCTGCTCTTTGGCGGGTTTGGGCGCAGCAACTTTTGGGCCAGCATCGACGCGCGCGACTCGGCGCAGGCGCTCGAAAAGGGTCTCACCGCCGAATACAAAGGCAGCCACCCGATCTTTGTCAACGACAGCGAAAACGGCGCCGGCATCGACTCGGAGCGGCTGGTGCAGCTCTTTTTCCCGGAGGTGCAGGGTCGCACGCACCCCCTGCAGGGACGCGAGACGCTGGTCAGCATCGACAAGGCGCGCGCGCTGATCGGCTATGAGCCGGAATACCACATCAGTGCGTTGATGGGGTTTTGAGTGACCTTGCCCCTTGCAAAAGGTGCCGCCCCGGAGGGTCATCACCTTTGCAAGGGACACTGAAATAAGCCGGTGTTCATCTGTGCCTTTTTTTGTGCGGCAAATAGGACCCAATCCGGATGAATGGCACTTACCAGTATACTCCTTATCTCCTGCTCATGTTCGCCTCGGCTACTTTTCTGGTGGCCCTGGCCGTCTATGCCTGGCCGCGCCGTTATGTGCCGGGGGCGCGCCCGTTTGCTATGTGGATGCTGTTTACGGCATTGTGGGCAGTGAGTCGCGCTATGGAAGTGAGCAGTACAGATTGGAGTGGAGCCATCCTCTGGTTCAAACTCCAAAGATCTAGCCTGATCTTCATCGCTACTTTCGGGTTGTGTTTTGCGCTGGAATATGCTCAGCCTGGCCGTTGGTTGAGTCTTCGCACCTTTGCATTGCTGGCCGTGCCGGTCCTGGCAACGGTCGTTCTGATCTTCACCAACGAGATCCACCATCTGACGTGGACGCGCCTGTGGTTTGACGGGCGCGTCCAGTATGTGCGCGGCTGGGTGAACTGGATTATGCAGGGGTATGGGGTACTTCTGTATCTCGCCAGCTACTTTATTCTCATCCGGTTGTTTGTGCGCTCCCCGCTCCATCGCTGGCCGGTGGCGGTTTGCATGCTCGCCCAAAGCGGGGGGTTTGCCTGTTATTTGCTTAATGCTGCTCAAGTATATCTTTTGGGAGCGACGGCGCAATACGTTCTCACCGCCATTTTTGTGGCCCTGGTGTATGGCCTGGCCCTGTTTTACCTGCGGATGTTCGACCTTATTCCGGTGGCGCGAGAGATGGTGGTCGGGCAGATGCGGGATGGGCTGGTGGTGCTGGATACCCAGCAGCGGGTGGCTGACTTGAATTCGGCAGCCGAAAGAATCCTGGACATCCCGCCCGGCCAGGCCGGCAGCCGTCCCGCCGCCGAGGTCTTGCGCCTGGGGCCGGATTGGTCGCCTGCGGAAGGCGTACCTTGCGAAGGCGCGGGTGCAGGATTCTTTCAACCTGCGCCCGACCGCCATTTTGAGGTATTCGTCGCGCCGTTGAAACGGTCGTTCGGCCTGCCCCTTGGGCACATGGTTCTCTATCACGACGTAACTGAACAACAGCGGTCGCAGGCGCGGCTTGTGGCCGACCAGCGGATGGTGGCGACGCTCGAGGAACGCGAGCGATTGGCGCGAGAGCTGCACGATACGCTGGTGCAAACGCTGGCGGCCATTCGTGTGCAGGCCGAGACGGCCGACCTGTTGCTGGATCGCGGCGACACCGCCGCCGCCCGCACGCATTTGACCGGTCTGGCTGATGCCGCCCAGGCGGCCTACCTGGACCTGCGCGACTATATCAAAGGAGTGGACGCTGCTCGCGGAACCGGGCAGGACTTTTTTTCGACGCTCCGGCAGTACCTGGCCCAATTCGACCAGAACTACCAATTTACCACCCGGCTGGACGTGCCTGCCAGGTTGGAACAGGCCGGGCTGGAAGAACACCCGGCGCTGCACGTGTTGCGCATCGTCCAGGAAGGCCTGCACAACGTGCGCAAACACGCCGGCGTCGCCTGCGCCGCCATCCGCTTTGCACAGAACGATACCCGGGTCGAGCTGCACATCGAGGACGAGGGGCGCGGTTTTGATTCCGAGCAGACCCCACTCGTAGAGGATGGGGGCTTTGGGCTGCGCTCCATGCGCGAGCGCGCCCAATCCATCGGTGGATCGTTCCAGGTTCACTCCATGCCGGGCCGGGGAACGCACATCGCCGTCGCCTGGCCGCATCACCATTTGGAGGAACGATGACCACCTCGCTGCTGCTCGTCGACGACCACGCCCTGTTCCTCGAATCGCTGCGCAGCCTCCTCACCACGCACGGCTATCAGGTGCTCGGCGTCGCCGCCGACGGCCTGGAGGCGCTGGCCCAGGCGCGGGCGCTGCGCCCGTCGCTCATCCTGATGGACATCGCCATGCCGCGCTGCGACGGCCTGGCCGCCACCCGCCTGATCAAGGCCGAGCTGCCCGACGTCCAGATCGTCATGCTGACCGCCTCGGAAGAAGAAGCCGACCTGTTTGAAGCGATCAAGTCGGGCGCGTCCGGCTATTTGCTCAAGAGCCAGCGCGCGCCCGACTTTATCCGCCTGCTGTCCGGCCTGGAGCGCGGCGAAGCGGTGCTCGCCCCCGGGCTGGCGCTCAAGATTCTGGCCGAGTTCGCCCACACGGCCCCGCCGCCCCGCCCGCCTTCCTCGGAAACCGGCGAAACGGCCCCCCTCACGGCGCGCCAGGATCAGATATTGACGCTCGTGGCCCAGGGACAGACCTATAACCAGATAGCCGCAACGCTGTACCTCAGCGAAGTCACCGTGCGCTACCACATGCGCGAAATCCTCCACCGCCTCCACCTGCAAAACCGCGCCCAGGTGATCGCCTACGCGACGCGCCTGGGCCTGACTCCCCGCCCGGACGGCCCGTCCAGATAGAGGCAAGGCTTTCCGCAAGCCCAAGACTGCGCCGTTTCATCCCCTGAAACCTGCATATTCACTATCGCTTTTTCTCCCCAAGACTATCGTTTCCGATAGTGCCAGCGTCTCCTTTATCTGCTATAGTAGAGCCATCATCACGGCACACGAACCCAAGACACCGGGCAACAGAACGCCGGCGTGTCTGGGTCAAATTTCTGTTTTCAACGCGGGCGCACAAGCGCCACACCTTCAAAACCCTCAAGGTCTCAAAGACCTTGGAGCGCACTGAAAAAGTGACCATTCTCGCGCAAAGCCGCCAAGAACGCCAAGAATAGCACAAAAGAAAGAAATTCTTAAATATTTTGCAGTGCCTTGCGGCGCAACCGGTGGTTGGATGCGCCTTTGCGTGAGGCTGGGTTTTTCAGCGGCCTCCTTGAGGGTCTTTAGAGATATTCCTTATGCAAACTCGACGCTTGATCGTTCTCTATGGCGACTCGGTTTTCCTGGCCGGCATTGCCCTCAACCTCAAGACCCATCCGACCATGGAGGTTTTGACGCTGACCGCAGACGACCCTGCGGCGGCCCAACGCCTGGCCGCGTTGCGCCCGGACGCGATCATCTATGACCTGGCGCATGCGCCCGGCGACGCACCCGGCGACGCGCCCGGCGACTGTACCAAGTCGCCGAGTGATTGGGTCTTGCCGCTTTTGTCACAGTGTCCCGGCGCGCGCCTGATCGGGCTGGATGCGGCCGCCGCTCAGGCGCTGGTGATTTCCGGCCGGTGGTCTGCCGCCGCTTCCCTGCAAGACCTGGCCGCGTTGATCGAGCAGGCCGCTGCGCCTCGTGAGCGCACTGAATAAAAATAGAGTCTCGTCAAACAAGGAGGAAATAAAATGAACACTATCCGACTCTCTCCCATGTTGCGCCTTTGCGGCGCGCCGGCGTTGGCGACTGCCCAGGCCCTGCTGGCGATTGCGCTGCTGTTGACCGGGCCGGGCGTAAGCCCCGCCCTGGCCGCCGGCCCGGTATTTGTTTCCCGCGCCGTCACTCTCGGCCTGGCCAATGTGGGCTGGTCAGCCAGCCCCACTCTGGCCGACATTGACGGCGACGGCGACCTGGATGCCTTTATCGGCAACCTTAACGGCAACACGCGCTACTTTCAAAACACGGGCAGCGCCCTCAGCCCGGCCTTTGCCGCCGCCGTCACCAATCCCTTCGGCCTGGCCGATGTGGGTAGCTATGCCGCCCCTGTCTTTGCCGACATTGACGGCGACGGCGACCTGGATGCCTTCATCGGCAGCGATGACGGCAACACGCGCTACTTTCAAAACACGGGCAGCGCCGCCAGCCCGGCCTTTGCCGCCCCCTCCACCAATCCCTTCGGCATGGCCAATGTGGGTTTCAATGCTGCCCCTGTCTTTGCCGACATGGACGGCGACGGCGACCTGGATGCCTTCATCGGCAGCGATGACGGCAACACGCGCT
>CAYRXM010000021.1:0-898 GCA_964428175.1 uncultured Anaerolineae bacterium | reverse complement strand
ACTTTCAAAACACGGGCAGCGCCGCCAGCCCGGCCTTTGCCGCCGCTGTCACCAATCCCTTCGGCCTGGCCGATGCAGGTGGCGGCGCCGCTCCAGCCTTCGCCGATATTGACGGCGACGGCGACCTGGATGCTTTCATCGGCAACACTGTGGGCAACACGCTCTACTTTCAAAACACGGGCAGCGCCCTCAGCCCGACCTTTGCCGCCGCCGTCACCAATCCCTTCGGCCTGACCGATGTGGGCAGCTATGCCATTCCTTTCTTTGTTGACATTGACGGCGACGGCGACCTGGATGCTTTCATCGGCAGCAATGATGGCAACACGCTCTACTTTCAAAACACAGGCAGCGCCGCCAACGCAGTCTTTACCACCCCCTTTAATCCCTTCGACCTGGTCGATGTGGGCTACTACGCCGCCCCTGCCTTTGCCGACCTGGATGGCGACGGCGACCTGGATGCCTTCATCGGCAACGAAGACGGCAACACGCTCTACTTTCAAAACACGGGCAGCGCCGCCAACCCGGCCTTTGACGACCCTGTCATCAATCCCTTCGGCCTGGCCGATGTGCCCGACGCCGCCCCTACTTTTGCCGACATTGACGGCGACGGCGACCTGGATGCTTTCATCGGCAACGATGACGGCGACACCTACTTTTTTCGCAACACAGGCAGCGCCACCAGCCCGGCCTTTGCCGCCGCCGTTACCAATCCCTTCGGCCTGGCCGCTACGGGCAACAATGCCGCTCCCACTTTTGCCGACCTGGATGGCGACGGCGATCTGGATGCTTTCATCGGCAACTCTGTGGGCAACACCATCTACTTTCAAAATACGGGCAGCGCCGCCAACCCGGCCTTCGCCGCCGCCGTGTACAATCCCTTCGGCCTGGCCGATGTGGG